>JAUXST010000073.1 GCA_030679805.1 Reyranella sp.
ATGCTGGCGTGTCTAGCGGCCATCGAATTGGAAGGCATCGCCCTAGAAGACCTGTAGGATCGAGTATCGCCTTGGGGGAGGCCAATGCTCATTCGTATCTTTGCGCCGTGGATTGTTCTTGCGGCAATCTTAGGTTTCGCGATGGGAGGAACCCTTGTCTTCACGGGCCAAGTACCAATCGACCCATACAAGGTAGGCGTAGCCCAGCCAGGCACCGAACATGGCGGCGAGAAGAAACACCCACATCCATTCAGCAGAGATTGGTTCACGGCGGACCCCGTCGCTTTTGCCACCTTTGCTCTCGTCACCGTCACCCTTGGATTGGCCATCGTAACGGGCGGACTGTATTTCGCCACCGCTCGCCTCGCCCGCGACGCCAAAGAGGCCGGCGACAAGGCGATCACCGCCTCGGCTGAGGCCGTCAACATTGCCCGCCAAGATCTCATTTCGACCCACCGCCCGTGGATTTCCATAGAGATCACAATCGGGCCGCGCGGGCTTTATTTCGACGTTAATGGGGCAAACCTTGAACTGATTTTCTTTCTCAAAAATGTTGGCAGCACCCCTGCCGTTGCCGCCAAAATAGAAGGCAGTCCGCGTATCGACATCAAAATGAAAGATCAGCTTGTGGAGTTGGATCGGATTTGCGCCGAGGCGAAGGCCAAACCGCTGCATCCCGATATGTGGGGCCGCACAATCTTCCCAAATGACACGCTGACGTATCCAGTTATCTATAGTTTTGCTAGCAGGGAAGATGTCGACCGGATTGCGGCCGAGAATCACGGGTTTATTGATCCTGTCGTCATTGGATGTGTCGATTATGTTTTCACGTTTGGCGAGCCGACCCACCATCAAAGCCGGTTTCTCTATGAATTGGGGTGGCGCACTCCAGACGGCATACCGCGATCCATTTTGATCGCTGACGGGAACAAGGCGGGGAGCACTCTGTTTCTGGACCGCTCCCGCAGGGCCCGCGCCTTCCACGCAGACTAGTAGCAGCCCCAGCAGAATAGCCGTATGACGCCAAGACCACATAACCCGCTCCCGCCAACCCGGCCGGGATGTGGGCCGCGGCGGCAGAAGTGCTTATGGCATTTGCGCCCTAATACCGGTCAGACGACGACTTTGACGTAGGTATCCTTCATCACGATCAAGCCGCAGCGGAAGGTGTAGAGGTCGCAGCCCAGCCACTCCTGGCGCTCGCCGCTGGCGAGCGTGGCGGTGCGGTGCCACTCCGTGACCGCCCGGTTGCCGCAGATGAATTCGCCGGTGTGCAGCCACCTGACGTCGCTGGTGCCGGCGAACAAGGGCTCGAAGTAGCTTCGGATGGCAGTCTTGCCCTTGAAGCTCTGGCCCCAATGGTGAGGCCCCTTGGCATTTCGGAACTCGCCGTCCTCGGCAAAGAAGCCGACGATTCCGTCGACGTCGTGGCGGGCAAAAGCGTCGGCGATCTCGTGCAGGTGTTCGAGGGTTACGTCCGGGGGCACAGCGGGCACGGCAGTTCCATCCATGGTCCGTCCTTCTTTCATTCTACGGGGCCTCATTCGACGGGGATCGGCACCCCCGGCACCTGCTTGGCGGTGCGAAATACCATCATCGACTTCACGTGGCTGACGTTGGGCGCCGAGGTGAGCCGGGTCGTCAGGAACTTCTGATATTCGTCCCAGGTCTCGGCCACGATCTTCAGCAGAAAGTCGGCCTCGCCGGCGAGCATATGGCACTCACGGACCTCGTCCCACTTGGCGATCAACTCCTCGAACGATTTGAGGTCGGCTTCGGCCTGACTGTTCAGCCCGACCAGGGCGAACACCGAGACGCTGTAACCCAGCGCCTCGGGGCTGAGTTCGGCGTGATAGCCTTTGATGATGCCGGCACGCTCGAGAGCGCGGACCCGCCGCAAACAGGGCGGCGCTGAAATGCCGGCACGTTCCGCCAGATCGACATTTGTCATCCGACCGTTGGACTGCAGGTCACTTAGTATGCGCCGGTCGATTCGATCGAGCTTTGCGCGAGCCATCTTTGAGGTTCCTCCGTTGGCCGGGCTCTATGCCAGAACCATGCCATCTGCGCAATAAAGTTGCGAGAATTGGCACATGTACCGTGAAGAATTGCGCGGAAAACTCATTAGGTCGTGCATCCCTGGCGAGGTTTGCATATATGTAAGAGATATGCGGAAGACGGGATGCAGGACGGACATGGCGGCAACTCATCGCGGCAAAGTACTTATTCTGGGATCAGGACCTGCAGGCTATACGGCGGCAATCTATGCTGCGCGTGCCAGTCTGAAGCCCATGCTCGTGCAGGGCATTCAGCCGGGCGGTCAGCTCACCATCACGACGGATGTCGAAAACTATCCGGGCTTCGCCGACGTCATCCAGGGACCCTGGTTGATGGAGCAGATGCAGAAGCAGGCCGAGCACGTCGGCACCGAGCTTTTCTTCGACACCATCGTCGAAGTCGATCTCGGCCGCCGGCCGTTCGTTTGTCTCGGCGACTCGGGCGACCGCTACGAGGCCGATGCGCTCATCATCTCCACCGGTGCCACGGCGAAATGGCTGGGGCTGCCGACTGAGGAGACGTTCCGCGGTGGCGGCGTTTCAGCATGCGCGACCTGTGATGGGTTCTTCTTCAGGGGCAAGGAAGTGGTCGTCGTGGGCGGCGGCAATACTGCTGTCGAGGAGGCTCTCTACCTCACGCATCACGCCTCGAAAGTGACTCTGGTCCATCGCCGCGATTCGTTCCGCGCCGAGAAGATCCTGCAGGACCGGCTGTTCAAGAATCCCAAGGTCACCGTGCTGTGGGATCACGCGGTGCAGGAAATCCTGGGAGAGAAGGCTCCGGCGCCGCTCGTCACGGGCGTGCGGATGCGCAACGTCAAGACCGGTGTCGACCATAACCTCGCCACCGACGGCGTGTTCATCGCTATCGGGCACTCTCCCAATACGGAGCTGTTCAAAGGCAAGCTCGCCATGGACGGCGAGGGCTACCTGATCACCAGGCCGGACTCGACGTCGACCGATGTCGAGGGGGTCTACGCCGCGGGTGACGTGCAGGACAAGATCTTCCGCCAGGCCGTCACGGCGGCCGGCACCGGCTGCATGGCCGCGCTCGAGGCGGAGAAGTGGTTGGCGGGCCGGGAGGCACGTCTCGCGCAGGCCGCGGAATAGGCAGACGGCGCGGGCAGGGGAGGCGATGTCATGGACTGGGACAAGCTGCGGATTTTCCAGGCCGTAGCCGACGCCGGCAGCTTCACGCACGCCGGCGAGACCCTGAAGCTCAGCCAGTCGGCGATCTCTCGCCAGATCGGCGCGCTCGAGGAGCAGCTCGGCGTCATGCTGTTTCATCGTCATGCACGCGGCCTCATCCTGACCGAGCAGGGCGAGTTGCTTTATCGAACCGCGCGCGATATGGCGGCCAAGGTGAACACGGCCGAGGCGCTGCTGCGCGCCAATCAGGACAAGCCGGCGGGTCGCCTGAAGGTGACGGCGGCCGTCGGCTTCGGCTCGACGTGGCTTACCGCACAGATGCACGAATTCATCGCGATGTACCCCGACATCGACGTCAGCCTCGTGCTTTCCGACAACGAACTCGATCTTGGCATGCGCGAAGCCGACGTGGCGATCCGCGTCATGCCGCGCCAGCCTGGGCTCGTGCAGCGGCACCTGCTGACCGTGCGCAGCCACGTCTATGCCTCGCATGGCTACATCCAGAAATACGGCAAGCCCAAGACCGTCGAAGAACTCGACCAGCATCGCCTGATCATCTTCGGCGAGGATGCCCGGGCGCCGGTGCAGGACGTCAACTGGCTCCTGCGCGAAGGCAATGTCGACCCGTCGGCCCGGGTCGTCGTGCTGCGCGTCAACAACGTCTACGGCATCTTCCGGGCGGTCGAATCGGGCCTCGGCATCGCCTCGCTGCCGGACTACCTCGCCCGCGAGTCGACGAAGCTCGAGAACGTCCTGCCAGACCTCAATGTCCGCACGACCGATCTGTATTTCACCTATCCGGAGGAGCTGCGGCACTCCAAACGCATCGCCGTATTCCGCGATTTCCTCCTGCGGAAGGTCGCGGAGACACGATTCTGATGTTTAGACTTGCAGGATTGCATAGTCAGTGAAAGGCATGCGCTCTCCGCATGCCTGTATTCCACACTTAGCCTCTACCAATACGTCTCGCGAGGAATAGGTTTACTGTAGGTCTTCGATACGAAAGGTTTGTTCTGATCGTCATCGAAACTCGGGATCCGTTTGATCCCACGTCTCCCAGACGTGAAGCCTCCCTGTTTAACTCGCCGGGCCTGTTGGCCCGGCGTTTTTTTGTCTGGGACGAGGCCGCGATGAGGGCGAAATGCCGCTGGTTGCGGTAAACGAGGGCTCTCGACACCAATTGATGTGGATGCGGGCACGAGCCCTCTGTAGCTTCCAACCTGACAGGGCCGATGTTCACCGAAGTTCGCCAAGCCATTCTTCCCCTCGCTCTGCGACGCATGAAGCGCCGGGATGACCTCGGGCGTGCCGGCCTTCTGATCGAGTCGTTGGCACGCCATTGGCGCGGTCGGGCGCCTTTCGAACTCCTGATCGTCGCACCGCGCCGGGATGCTCAAGAACTGCGCAGCAGTCTGCCGCGCTTTCCGAACCTCGACGTCTCGGTGCGCTCGGAGAGCGACTTCTTTTCCATGGGCAGCAGCTTCTATCTGATGACGGGGTGGTACCGGCAGCAGGTCGTGAAGCTTCAGGTTCCGGCGATGCTGGGTTTCGGCGGCTTCCTGACGCTGGATTCGGACGTCTGTTGCGTCGGCGACTTCGATGAAACGACTTTCATCAAGAATCGGCTGGCGATGTCGCGCTGGGAGCCGAAGGCGCACCACGACTGGTGGCGCCATGCGTCAAAGATCGTAGGCGTGCCCTTCGACCCCGAGGCACACGGCCTATCGGTGACGCCGAATATCCTCCACGGCGATCTGGCCGCCCAGACCATTCGACATCTCCGCTTCGGACCGTTCGATGGGATCACATCGCTTTGCTATTGGCTGGGCCGCAAGATCAACACGGTCCCATGGACAGAATATTCACTCTACACCAGCGTGGCCGAGTTCAAGGGCAACCTCTTCGACTATCACGCCCACTGGGATCCCTGTTACTATGCCGACGAGCAGCTGTTCTCGAGAAAGTCCTGCGTCTGGGCCGCCGACGACTTCGAGCGGAAAGTGCTGCTGCCCAACGGTAAGGATCCCGGCGGCAAGTTCATCATCGTCCAGAGTCATGCCCGCATTCCCATCGAACGGGTGCGCGAGTATTGCCTGAGCTTCGCGGGCTGACGTTCAGACCTCGCCGTCGTGCTCGCCGATTTTCGGCGCCTTCTCTGTCGCCCCAGCGCGTTCGCCGTCGATGCTGAGCGGCAAGCCGTGGAACAAGGCATTCGAGCCTGCATAGGGCTGGCTGAACATGGCGAGTGCTGCCACCTGTGCAAGCTCCATCACCTGCGGGACCGAATTCAGCGGCCCGTTGGGGACTCCCAGCGCATCAAGCTTGGCCGACCAGTAGGCTCGGCTTTCCTGCTTCATGATTTCGGAGATCATACCCAGCAGCATCTCGCGTCGCTCGGCGCGCTGCACGTTGGTCTTGAAGCGTGCCTCGTCGGGCCACTCGGGATGGCCCAGCACTTCGGCGAACTTGCGCCAAAGGCGATCGTTGCCCGGACAGATCATCAACGGCCCGTCGCTGCATTCGAACGCCTGGTAAGGTGTGAGCGAGGGATGCCCTGTGCCCTGCCGCGGTGGCATTTTGCCCGTCACCGACCAGCCGGCGACGTGGTTCGAAGTCCACATCAGGCCGCTCTCGAACAGCGAGGTGTTCACCAGGCTGCCCTGGCCGGTCGCCGTGCGCTTGGCCAGTGCGGCCAACACACCGATCGCCGTCCACATGCCGGTCGAGAGGTCGATGATCGAGACGCCGATGCGTGCCTCTGGCCCCGACGGATCGCCATTCAGCGAGATCAGGCCCGCGACCGCCTGGATGATCGGTTCGTACCCGGGTCGCTCCTTCCACGGCCCGAGGTGGCCAAAGGCGCCAAGGTCGGCATAGATCAGGCGCGGGAAGCGTTTGGTGAGCGTGGGGCCATCAAAACCGAACTTGCCCGGCACGTCGGCCCGCAGATTGTGCACGAAGATGTCGGCTGCCCCGATGCGCTCGATCAGGGCCTCGCGCTGTGTCGGGTTGCCGAGATCGCAGGTGATCGATTTCTTGCCGCGGTTGAGCGCGATGAAGCCCGTCGCATCGCCTTCGATGAACGGCGGCCCCCATTTGCGTGCGTCGTCGCCCTCCGGTCGCTCGACCTTGATCACGTCGGCGCCGAGGAAGGCCAGGATCTGGCCGCAGTAGGGGCCGGCGAGATTTTGGCCGAACTCGACGACCTTGATGCCGGCGAGAGGGCCCTGGCCCGTGCTCATCTGAGATTGCTGCCCAAGATCTCGCGCGCGATCACCATGCGCTGGACTTCGCTCGGGCCTTCGCCCACGCGCCGGATGCGCATCTCGCGGTACCAGCGTTCCAAGGGAAGATCCTTGGTCATGCCCATGCCGCCGTGAATCTGCATCGAGCGGTCGACCACCCGGCCGCCGCCTTCCGATGCCGTGAGCTTGGCGATGGAGGCTTCGATGCGGAACGGCAGTCCGCGGCGCGCCTTCTCGGCTGCTTCCAGCGTGAAGTGCTTGGCGGTGCGGATGTCGATCTCGTTGTCGACCAGCATCCATTGCACAGCCTGGCGGTTAGCCAGCTTCTCGCCGAAGGTGCTGCGCATCTTGGCCCATTCGATCGCCATCTCGTGGGCGGCGATGGCGACCCCGATGCAGCCCGCAGCATAGGGGATGCGCTGGCGGGTCAGCCGGTCGTTGGCGACGGCAAAACCCTTGTTGACCTCGCCCAGCACCTGATGGTCGGAGACCCAGCAATCCTTGAACTCGAGCTCGGTCGCGTAGTGCGAGGAGCGCAGCGTGTGCACGACGCGGCGGACATGAAAGCCCGGCGTGTCGGAATCGATGATGAAGCAGGTGATGCCGGCGCGCCCCTTGGACGCGTCGGTGCGCGCGAAGACGATGCCGTACTGCGCGCGGTCGGCGTTGGAGATGAAGATCTTGGCGCCGTTCAGGACCCAGCCATTGTCCCTGCGCTCGGCCCTGGTCTGGATGGCGCGCGCCGGATCGCTGCCGCCCGACGGCTCGGTGAGGCCGAAGAAGGCCTTCTTCTCGCCGCGCAGCGTCGGATAAAGGTAACGCTCCTTCTGGTCGTCGTTGGCTTCGAAGATTTGCGCCAGGCCCGCGCCGCCGAAGGTGCCGTAGCAGGGCACGTAGAGGCCGGCGCGGTGCTGCGCCATCTCGATGGCCAGCAGCACGCGGGTCACGATGTCGATGTCGGGGCCGCCGTACTCCTTCGGAATATCGATGCCGAACAGGCCCATCGCCTTGGTCTTCTCGACCAGCCTGGCATGGTCGGCTGGGTCCAGTTCCGCCGCATCAGGGTCGAGCTTGGCCTCGAGCGGGATGATCTCTTCCCGCACAAAGCGGCGGACCTGGTCGATCAGAAGCTGCTGTTCTTCGCTCGGTTCGAAATCCATGGCTCTCTCTCAGGCTGGGCTCAATCGTCCCAGCGGCGGCGGGTTCTTGGCATTGTCGGGTGGCAGTTCGCCGTGGTCGGCCTTGTGGACCATCAGCAATTCGAACCAGCGCGAGCGATACTGCATGTTCACTTCGACGCGGAACTGCCGACCCGGGCCGCGTTCTTGCGCCTCGCGTGTGAGTTCGCTGCGCAGGCCGAAGGGCGAACGGCCGCCGGCTTGGCCGATATAGAGAATGGCACCCTCGGCATCGGCGATCTGGTAGACGCCGAGCTGTCCCGGTAGCCGCGCGGCTTCTTCGGGTGTCAGCGGTCGCCAAGGCTTGTCGAGGCGGAGCCGGATCGACACGGGTTATTTACCCTGGAACTTGGCGGTGCGCTTCTCCAGCCGGGCCTTCATGCCTTCCTGTGCGTCCTGGCTCTGCATCGCCGCGCGGACGGCCGCATCCACGTCGTCGTGCGGGATGGCATCACGGAACTCGAGCTGGCGCACCGTCAGCGCCTTCATGGCCTTCAGCGACAGCGGGGCGTTGGCGGCCAGGCGATCGATCACCTTCTTCGCCTCGGCTTCGAGCTGGTCGGCCGGCACGCAACGGGCGATCAGGCCCAGCGCATAGAGCTTGGTCGAGGGCAGGGGATCGCCTAGCAACAGCATCTCGCGTGTCGTCACCGGGCCCAGCACTTCCATCAGCTTCTTGGCCAGGAACCAGTTGGGCGCCAGGCCCACCTGGGCGAGCGACATGCCGAAGCGGGCCTTCTGGCTCGCCACCACCAGGTCGCAATGAAGCGCCAGCTCGTTGCCGCCGGCGATGGCATCGCCATGCACCACGGCCACGACCGGCAACGGGCAGAGCTCGATGGCCCGCAGCATGATCTCGATGCCGCTTGCCTGGCCCGCGCCGGCGCTCTTGCTGCGCTCGGCCATGTCGAGACCGGCACAGAACACGTCGCCCTTGCCGCGGATCACGAGCACACGGTCGTCGGCCGCGACCGGCGCCTGAAGTGCCTCGATCATGTTGCCCAGAAGCTCGCTGTCGAGGGCGTTCTTCTTCTCCGGCCGGTTCATCCAGACGGTTTTGACCGGGCCGTTCTTCTCTATGATGACTTTGCTCATGTCCTGCTCACTCCGGCTCGATTCCAGCCGCCTTGATGTGCCCGCCCCACCAATTGATCTCGCTCTTCACATAGGCGGCGAAATCATCGGGGGCGAGCGGCGAGACCTCCATGCGGCCCTGCGTCATGGCCTTGCCGGTCGCAGGATCCTTGAGCGCCTCGGCGACAGCCTGCCAGAGAAGCTGCTGGATGGGCTTGGGCGTGGCGGCGGGCGCGAACACTGCCAGCCAATAGACCAGCGAATAGCCCTTCACGATCTCGGCGATGGCGGGCAAGTCGGGCGCCACGCTGGTGCGCTGTGCGCCGGTGGTGCCGAGCCCGCGCACCTTGCCGGCCGCGATCTGGGCCAGCGCCTGCGGCAGGTCGGGAAACATCACCTGCACCTGGCCCGAGACGACGTCGCCTAGCGCCTGCGGGCTCGCCTTGTAGGGCACACGTTCGATCTTCACGCCGGCCATGGAGTTGAACATCTCGGCCGACAGGCGCTGCGAGGCGCTCGCCTCGGCATAGTTGAGCTTGCCCGGATTTTTGCGCGCATAGTCGATCAGCTCGGAGATCGTCTTGACCGGCAGGCCGGGGTTGACCACGAGCGCGTTGACGCCGGTGACACAGCGGGCGATCGGCGCGAAGTCCTTCTCCATGTCGTAGGAGAGCTTCTTGAACAGCGCTGTGTTGGCGGCGTTGGTCGTGTTCGTGCCCATCAGCAACGTGTAGCCATCGGCCGGCGCCGTCGCGACCGCCGAGGCGCCGAGCTGGCCCGAGGCGCCGGGCCTGTCGTCGACGATGACAGGCTGCTTCAGGATCTCCTGCAGCTTGGCGCCGAGCGCACGGGCGGCGATGTCGGTCGCGCTGCCGGCGGCGAAAGGCACGACGATCTTGATCGGCTTGTTCGGGAAATCCTGCGCCGATGCCAGCCGGGGCAGCGACAATCCCGCCGCCGACATCGCCATGGCTCCCGCCAGCGTTTTGCGCCGATTTATGTCCACCCACAACCTCCCTTGGCCCCGTTGGCCGATAGCCGTTGTAGCGGGCCGGCGCGGCGAGGCAAAGGTGGCAGGCTACATGAACAACTTTTCCGCTTTGCGGTCGGTGTAGAGGCCGGCCACGAATTCGGCGTAGCCGTTGTAGAGCAAGGTCGCGATGCGGACGTCGCTGCCCAGCGGCTTCTCGGTCGCCTGGCTCCAGCGCGGATGAGCCACCTCGGGGTTTACGTTGGCCCAGAAGCCATATTCGCTGGATTGCAGCTTCTCCCAGAAGGTGACCGGGCGCTTGTCGGTGAAATCGATGCTGACGATCGACTTCACATTCTTGAACCCGTATTTCCACGGCGCCACGAGGCGAAGCGGCGCGCCGTTCTGCTTGTGGATCGGCTTGCCGTAGAGCCCGGTGGCCACGAACGCGAGATCGTTCATCGCCTCGTCCATCGCCAGGCCCTCGGTATAGGGCCAGGGATAGAGGAGATCGCGCTGCTCGCGCATTACCGCGGGCTTCGACAGGGTCTTCATGACGATGAACTTGGCGCTACCCAGCGGCTTGCAGAACTCGACCAGCGAGCGGACCGGAAAGCCGCTCCAGGGCACGATCATCGACCAGGTCTCGACGCAGCGGTGCCGGTAGACGCGCTCCTCGAGCTGCATCTTGGCCAGCAGATCGTCGATTCCGATCTCGAACGGCTTCTCGACCATGCCGCCGACCTTGATCGTCCACGGCCGGACCTCGAGCTTCTGCGCTTCGCGCCAGATGCTCTTGTCGGTGCCGAACTCGTAGAAATTATTGTAGGTCGTCGCCTGCCGCTCGGCAGTCATCGGTGTCGGCACGCCGTACTTGTCGTTGCGCTTGGCCGGATAGAGACCGGCCGACGGATCGGCGGACTTATCCTGCGCGAACGACGCCGCGGGCAGGGTCAGCGACGCAGCACCCAGGCCCATCGCGCGCACCAGCGTTCGGCGCTGCAAATAGTGGCTTTCCGGGGTCGCCAGACGTTCGGGCAATTCCCAGCCATGCGTACGCTTGATCAGCATTGGTCGAACTCCTGTTACGCCCCGGTTCCGTCATGACGCGCCGTAACGCTTGGCGCAAATCAACCTTGCTCACCGGACCGTGACGTCGACCTCGCCCATGGCGTCGGCCAGATCGCGGCGATGCCCCATTACCACCACAGTCTCGGCCACCAGGAACATCGGGCCGATGAATCCCTGGAAGATGTTGTCGAGCAGTGCCGGCCGCTTGCCTTCGTAGTGATGCCCGAGGAATTGCAGTATCCAGCCGCCGACGAACAACACGATGAACGCCATCCACACTGCGGAGGACGAGCCCAGCGCACCGGCGAGCGCATCGGCTGCATACCACGCCGGCGCCATCAGCACCGCCATGATGACGCCGATGCCGAGGTCGAGCGCTATCCAGCCCAGCACCGCCACGATCGCCACGGCCAGCGACAGCGTCCAGTCGCGGCCGCCGACCTCGAAACGCCAGAGCGACAACAGCAGCAACAGCGAGAAGACGATGGCGGGAATGCCGACGAAGTGGGTCGCCTTGTTACGCCAGTCGCGATGCACCGAGGCGTAACTGCCGAGCTGGCGCCGGAACAGATCGTTGGCCGTCATCCCGGCTGTCCGCTCGTCACGTCCTGGAGGGTGGGCCACATCACTTCCCGCCAGCCGCTGTTGCCGGAGGTGGAGAAGG
>JAUXST010000099.1 GCA_030679805.1 Reyranella sp.
TGTTCGGCACCTTCCGCGTCACCGGGATCGACCATGCCGGCCGCGCCTTCGACCGCTACGGCATCGACCTCTATGAGGTGAAGGACGGCAAGATCGCGCTCAAGGACAGCTATCTGAAGGCGGACTGAGAATGAGCAACGACACCGTTCTCCGGGAGATCGACGGGCGTGGCGTGGCGACGGTCACCCTGAACCGGCCGGCGGTCAACAACGCCTACAACGGCGACCTGATCGATGGCCTGCATGCCGCCATGGATGCGCTCAGCCACGAAACAGGACTCCGCCTTGTCGTGCTGCGCGGCAACGGCCGGCATTTCCAGGCCGGCGCCGATCTCGCCTGGATCAGCGGTGTCGCCAAGCAGTCGCCGGCCGAGAACGAGCGGGTGAGCCGGCTCACCGCCGAGGCGATCCGGCGGCTCGACACCTGTCCCGTGCCGACGTTGGCCTTGATCCAGGGCGGCTGCTTCGGCGGCGGCACCGGCATCGCCGCGGCCTGCGATATCGTGGTGGCAAGCGAGGACGCGATCTTCTCCATCGCCGAGACGCGCTGGGGCCTGATGGCGGGCATCATCCTGCCGCAACTCTGCCAGGCGATGGGCGTGCGCCAAGTCAGGCGCTATGCGCTCACCGGCGAGCGTTTTGGCGCCCACGAGGCGCGGCGGCTGGGCTTGGTGCACGAGGTCTGCCCGACCGGTGGGCTCGAGGAAGCTGGCGCCAGGATCGTCGAGGCGGTGCTGATGAACGCGCCTGGCGCCACCACCGCCACCAAGCTCAGGACTCTGGCGGCGGCGCGTTCCTTCATCGACGACGGCGAATTGCGCGACCTGATCGGCGAACACGCCCGCACCCGCCAGCAGGACGAGGCAACCGAAGGCCTCGCCAGCTTCCGCGAGAAGCGCAAGCCGGCGTGGTATCCGGGGTGACCGTCAGCGGACCGCAGGCCTCCAGGCCCGCCTCACGAATCTGAGCGGGCCTGGAGGCCCGCGGTCCCGTTGATCAGAGCCCCTCGAACAACGGTGTGCTCACGTAGCGCTCGGCGAACGAGGGAATGATCACCACGATGCGCTTGCCGGCGGCCTCAGGCCGCGCGCCGATTTTTAGCGCCGCCGCCACGGCCGCCCCTGAAGAAATGCCGACGGGAATACCCTCCAGTGCTGCCATGTCGCGCGCCGTCTTGAAGGCCGCGTCGTTGTCGATGGCGATGATCTCGTCGATCACCGAGCGGTCGAGGATGTCGGGAATGATGCCGGCACCTATGCCCTGGATGGGATGCGGCGAATGCTTGCCGCCCGCCAGGACCTGGCTCGCCGTGGGTTCAACCGCCACCACCTTTAGCCCGGGCAGGCGCGGTTTCAGCACCTGGCCCACACCGGTGATGGTACCGCCAGTGCCGACGCCAGCCACGAAGTAGTCGAGCTTGCCGCCGGTGTCCTTCCAGATCTCCTCGGCCGTGGTTCGCTTGTGGACCGCGGGATTGGCCGGGTTCTGGAACTGTTGCGGCATGAAACTGTTGGGGATTTCCTTCAGCAATTCCTCGGCTCGGGCGATGGCGCCGTTGATGCCCTTTTCGCGCGGCGTGAGTTCAAGCTTCGCCCCCAGGATCGCCAGCATCTTGCGCCGCTCGATCGACATCGAATCGGGCATGGTGAGGATGATGCTGTAGCCGCGCGCGGCGGCCACGAAGGCAAGCCCGATACCGGTGTTGCCCGACGTCGGCTCGATCAGCGTGCTGACGCCCGGCACGATCTTGCCGGTCTTTTCCGCTGCATCGATCATGGCGAGGCCGATGCGATCCTTCACCGAAGCGAGCGGGTTGAAGAATTCGAGCTTGGCCAGGATCTCGGCCTTGATGCCGTCGCGCTTGGGGATCCGGTTCAGCCGCACCAGCGGCGTGGCGCCGACGGTCTCGGTGATGTCCTTGTAGATGCGACCGCGGAATTCCGGCGATTGGGTCATGGCGTGCCCTCCCAGGCGTTTATTCTGCCGCCTGCTTCTGCGCAGTGCGGTCGGGCGTCAGCGTATAAGTCGTGAACTGCTTGTTGAGGGCCGGCATCGGGCAGGCCTCGAGATGGCCCTCGCCGGGGCGCATCAGGATCATCGCCGTCGTCGCCGTCTTGACGCCGCGCGTGTTCAGGCGCGGCGGCCGGCACACCGACCAGGG
>JAUXST010000101.1 GCA_030679805.1 Reyranella sp.
CGGGGCCGCGCCAGCCTTCGACAGCCGACGCCGGCATGGCGTCGAGCCGCGGCACGGCGACGGCGGCACCCACCGCCACCACGATGCCGCCGCCCAGGACACGGAGAAAGGTCTTGCGCGAAAGAGCCATCGAATCCTCCATAACATTCCACGGAATTAATTAATATTCCTAGGAATGTTATAGTGCAAGCATAAAATATTCCATGGAATGATTATGCTACAGCGTATGAGGCAGCGGCACCGACAGCAGGACGCCGAACTCGCGCGCGAGGTCGCAGCTCACGCGGGCATGGACCTTGCCCTGCTTGTCGAAGAAGCGGCCGGCCAGCGTCACCGGAAAGACGCCCTCGTGCCAGACGCCGGGATGGATGTAGATGCCGAAGCTGCCGTCCGACCAGAAGGCAACAAAGGCCTCGGGCTCGAGATCGTCGCCGGGCTTGGCCACGGGCACGACGAAGGGCTTGCCGTCGAGCGGCCAGAAGAGCTGGCCGCCGTCGGGATGATAGTTGCAATGCCACAGCAGCACGCGGTCCCGGGCGAGCGCCACGCCGGGTACGGCCTTCTCGGGCAGCTCGCGGAAGCCGATGACGTAGTGGCCGCCCACCGCCTCGTTGCGGCCGATCAATTCGTTGTCGCGCCATTCGCAAGCAAAGATGCCCTCGGTCGTGCCGCCCTCGACGCCGGTGCCCGCGTCGAGCCGGCGCGAACCGGTGAGCGGCCACGGCACGATCTCGATCTTGTGCTTCTTGGGGTCGCGCACGATCTCGCCGTAGCTCTTGATCGAATCGCGGGTGGCGCGGATCAGCGGCACATCGAGCGTCTTCAGACCCTCCGGGATGGCGGGATTGAGGTAGTCGAAGACGACGCCGTCATTCATGCCGCATCCTTACGCCGCCTTGCCAAGATCCTCGCCGGCCAGCGCGCGCTCGATCAACGCCACGACATTGTCGCGACCGTAGAGCTTGATGAAAGCGCCCATGCGCGGTCCCTGCTCGCTTCCCAGCAGCACCTCGTACAGCGCCTTGAACCACTGGCGCAGTTCCTCCTTGGCGAAGTGGCGCTTGCCGGCCTCGTAGACCTCGTTCTGGATGAACTCCGCACTCTCGTCCTCGGGAATGCGACGCAGCACCTCGACGAGGTCCTTTAGGGCAGCACATTCCTTGTCGTTGGGCAGGCGGAACTTCTTCGAGGACTTCACGAAGTCCTGGTAGTAGGCGACGGCGCCCGACAGCAGCCGGTCGAGATAAGGTGCGCTCTGCGGTGTGGCGCCCGGCACGTAGCGGCGCAGATACTGCCACAGCACGTCCTTGTCCTCGGTGTGCGCGACGCTGGCGAGGTTGAGCAGCATCCCGAAATTGACGCCGGCCGCCGAGTTCGACGGCGCCGTGCCGTCGTGGATGTGCCAGGCGGGATTCTCCAGCGCCTTGGCGGGCTCCTCGGCCGGCAGCTTCTCGATCGCGGCAAGATAGTCGTCGATGGCGCGCGGGATCACGTCGAAATAGAGCCGCTTCGCGCGACGCGGCTGCTGCTGCATGTAAAGAGCCAGCGACTCGGGCGGTGCGTAGCGCAGCCAGTCCTCGACCGAGAGCCCGTTGCCCTTGGACTTGGAGATCTTGCGGCCCTGCTCGTCGAGGAAGAGTTCGTAGTTGAAGCCCTCCGGCGGCTTGCCGCCAAGAATTCTCACAATCTTTGCGCTCAACTCGGCCGAGGAGATGAGATCCTTGCCGTACATCTCGTAGTCGACGCCCAAAGCGAACCAGCGGCCGGCCCAGTCGGCCTTCCACTGCAGCTTGACATTGCCGCCGGTGACGGGCGTCTCGACCAGCGCGCCATCCTCGTCGCGATAGACGATGGTCCCCGCGTCGACGTTGGTCTGCACCACCGGCACCTGCAGCACGCGGCCAGACTTGGGCGAGATCGGCAGGAAGATCGAATAGGTCTGCTGACGCTCCTCGCCCAGCGTCGGCAGCATCACTGCCTGCACCTCGTCGTAGTGGCGCAGCATGGCGAGCAGCATCGGATCGAAGCGGCCCGACTTGTACCAGTCGGTCGCCGACTGGAACTCGTATTCGAAGCCGAAGGAATCGAGGAAGGCGCGCAGCCGCGCGTTGTTGGCAGCACC
>JAUXST010000108.1 GCA_030679805.1 Reyranella sp.
GCCTGGGTGTTCCAGAACAGGGTCCGGATGACCCAGCGGCCGCCATCGGCCGAGACGAATCCCCCGGCACCGCCATCGTGCAACTTGATGGCGCCTTCGGTGACGACCAGCACGATCGCCCAGAAGACCAGCATCGAGACCAGCACGATCTCGGGCAGGACCGGCCCGAAGCGGCTCAGGCGGCGGTCCATGCGCACGAAGCCGCGACTGCCGTCGTAGCCCAGCAGGCGGCCGAACGAGAGCGCCCGGGCGAAGCGATGGTCGCGCACCACCGGCTCGGCGCGCAGGATGGTGATGGTCTTCCACAGCATGAGCACGATGCTCGGGATCACGAAACTCCAGATCGGGAAATCGCGGTAGCGGCCGTCAATGGCGATCTGGCGGAACCAGTCGCCGATCCGGATCGTGCCGTCGTACCAGTCGATGCTGATGACGATGAGATAGAAGATGCAGAGTACGGTCAGCGTAAGGTAGAGCAGCTGCGCCATGAGGTCGGCGCGCTGCCAGATGCGGTGGCGCGGCAACTCCCGCCACGCCCGCCACGCTTCGCGTACCCGGGCGCCGTAGAGCGAGGGATCAGCCATCCGGCCGGTGAGGCTTTCGGCGATGCCGCGCAGCAGGGCGTAGCTGAACAACGCCAGCAGTGCCGCCCAGAACACCACACCCAGCGTGCGCTCGAAGTAGAAGTTGCGCGAAACGTCGATCCACGTCGCCTGAACGTAGCAGGTCGCCACCAGCTGGGCGAAGAAGGCAAAGAGGAGAACGGCCTTGCGCGTCATCTTTCGGCGCTGGCTCACGAAGCCGAGCAGGAGCAAGCCCGAAATCATCGTCGAGAGCACGAACAATGTCCGCCAGTGCGGCTCCGCCACCACGGGCTTGCCGAGCTCGAATTTGTCGCGCCGCTGCGCATCGAGCAGCCCCCATGCCGCTCCCACCGTGCCTTCCTGGCGCGCCTTCCAATACTGGTCGAAGGCTTCGATGACGTTATAGTCTAACTTCTCGCGCTCGGCGGCTGAGCGGAAGACCGAAAAGTACTTCACCTGCTCGACGCGCCCGGGCCGCGCATCCGAGCGCATTCGGCCGTCGCTCGGCCAGCCGGTCTCGCCGATCACGATCTTCTTGGCCGGGAAGCGCGCCTGCACTTTCTTGTAGATATCGACCAGGTGCTTCTCGATGCTGAGCGTACCGTCGGGCTCGCGGCGGTCGACGCCGATCGGCTCGTCCTCCCAGTACGGCAGGATGTGAATGGTGATGAAGTCGACCTCATCGGCGAGCGACGGGTTTCTCAGCCAGAATTCCCAGACATCGGCATAGGTGACGGGCTGCGACACGCGCTGCTTCACCTGGCGAATATAGCGGCGCAGTTCGTTTGCCGTCAGGTCCTTGCGCAGCAGCACCTCGTTGCCGACGATCACCCGCTCGATCGTGTCCTTGTACTTGTTGGCGTGATCGATCAGCAGGTTGATCTGCTCGAGGTTTTCCTTCTCGTTGTTGTTGAGCCATGCGCCGTGCCAGACCTTCAGCCCGTACTTGCCCGCGCGCTGCGGGACGGCCTCGAGGTTCTCGCCGGCCGAATAGGTCCGCACCGCGCGAACCTTGCCCTGGATCCGCTTGAGATCCTCCTCGATCTGCTCGGGCGTCGGAAAGGTCCGGGTAAGCGGGCTCTGCCCGGGGCGATAGGGTGCGAACGACACGCTTTGCAGCGGCTCCGCCGTCCAGCCGGCGATGTCCACCGGCCTGTTCGGCCACCACCACCACAAAAGATTGAGCACCGCCACGCCGGCAAAGGCGATCAGCGCTATCACAGTTCGCATGGGGGTGTTTTAGCAGGATCGGTTGCGGCGCGAATGGCTTTTCAAGGGCGATTGTCCCCAACGCGCCCAGCGCCGCTCCGGCGCTCCTAGGGAATCCTGCGCTGAATCCCGGCAATCGCCTGCCGGGTGATCTGGTGACCGCGGAACAGGACTGCTTCCTTCCAGTCGTCGGTGTCGGGATAGAACTGGCGGCGCATGGCAGCCCGGATCGGCCCGGCCTCCTTGCCCAGCGGGTCTCCGTACTTGTGCAGCCAATGGTCGGCCCGGAAGGCCTTTTGGCCACTTTCGCGGTCGAAGGTACCATACTCCAGCGTACACATGGTGAGCCGGGTCTCGGGCTCCAGCAGAACTCTGTTGAGGCCGTAGTGTCCCAGTCCATCGCGGGCCTGCGAGGCCGTCTGGCCGCGCTTGGATTCCGTCACCGATTCGCCCCAGAAGGCGCGCACCCGGCGCGAAGCCGGCGTGTCGATGTCGTAGTGCGTGATCGGCTCGCCGTAGCCGTAGGGGCCAAGGCCGGTGTGGAAGTCGATTACGGCCACATCGCTGCGGCCCTTCAGAAACTTGTCGGTGATGGCATGCAGGGTGCGATTGGACCACGCCGGCCCGCCGCCGCCGTAGAACATGCCGTCGGGATGGCTGTACTGCCCGCCGGACACAGCGCGGAAGTAGGCGATGTCGCCCACCTTCTTGCGATAGGCCGCGAGCTTGACCTCGGCGCCCTTCGTCCCGGCCTCGCTCAGGTCTGCCGGTATCAGGAAATCGGCAATTTCGAGATAGCCCTCGTTCACCGGATAGGGCTTGGCGTGATCGACATAGTTGCGATTGAGGTCGTTGCCCTCCTCGGTCACGCGCCGCGTCCAAGCAAAACCATAGGGGTTGATGGCATGGATGAACACCGCTGCTGTGTCCGCCGGCAGACCGGCCGCGCCGACTGTGGCCAGCCAATCGACCTGGAAACCCGAACCGCAATAGCCTTCGACGCCATGGGTGCTGGAAATCGTCACCACGATCTTCGATGCATCGTCCGGCCCTACCCGGGCAACGTCGGTCGACAGCTGCTCCCCGCGCGGTCCCTTGGTCGGATTGTCGTAGCGGAAGGTCGTCGCACCGGCGAGCCGCGCCGCAGCAAGGAACTTGTCGCGCGCTTCGCTGTAGTCGGCGGCAAAGGAATGGACGTTGCTCATTTGGGCGTCACTCACGAGGAAACCTAGGTACGGAGGGTTAGGTACGGAGAGTGAGGCCACCATCGACCACCAATTCGTGGCCGGTGATGAAATCGGCGTCGTCGGAAGCCAGCAAGAGCGCACCGCGCGCAATGTCGATCGGCTGGCCCAGCCGGCGCAGCGCCGCCTTCTTCTCCCACACTGCCCGGATTTCGGGATTGTCGAAATTCGTCCGCGTCATGCCGCTATAGATTGCACCAGGGCAGACATAGTTGGCGGTGATGTTGAACTTGCCGAGTTCCAACGCCAGCGTGCGCGTGAGCCCGCCGACGCCCGCCTTGGAAGCGCAGTAGGCCGCCAGGCCGAAGTCGGTGTCGAAGGCCATCACCGAGGCGGTGTTGACGATGCGCGCCCGCCCCTTCTCCCGCGCCCTTGCCTTGAGGGCCGGAATGGCTTCGCGGCAGAGCCTGAACATCGCCCGCAGATTGACGCCGTTCACGCGATCCCAATGCTCGTCGGTCATCTCCTCGACGAAGGCGCGGCCGCTGACTCCCGCGTTGTTGAACAGGATGTCGATCGCGCCGAATTTCGCCAGCGCCTCGGCAACGATGTTCCTGGGCGCATCGTCGCCGGTGATGTCCGCGGCGAACGGCGCAATCGCCGCGTTACCGGCGTGGACCGAGCCGATCGCCGACTCCGGCCGGTCGACCGCCAGCACCTGGGCACCTTCGTCGGCAAACAGCTTGGCCGACGCCGCGCCGATGCCGGAGGCGGCCCCTGTCACGATCGCGATCTTGCCTTTCAGGCGGCCCACGGCATTCTCCTTCATTCGACCTTGACGCCCGAGGCGAGCGCCACGCGTTGCCACAACGCCAGATCCTTTTCCAGCACTTCGCCGAAGGCCTTGGCGCCGCGTCCGACCGGATCAGTGCCGAGCGCGACCAGTCGGTCGCGGACGTCGGGGATGAGCACGGCTTCGACGAAGACGCGCTCCAGTCGGCGCACCACTACTCGTGAAACGTTTGCCGGAGCCATGACACCTGACCACACGACGACTTCGGCCGTCGGCCAGCCTACCTCCGCCATGGTCGGTACATCTGGCAAAAGCGCCGAGCGGATGGGTGTGGTGACGGCAAGCGGTCGCAGTTTCCCCGACGTCACCAGCGGCGCGGCCGAAGCGGTACTGGTGAACATGGCCTGAACCTGGCCTGCCTGCAGGTCGTTCAGAGCCGGCGCCGCGCCACGGTAGGGCACGTGCACGACATCGATATCGGCGGCGAGCTTCAGCGTCTCCATCACCAGGTGCGAGATCGAACCGACTCCGGTCGAGGCGTAATTGAGGCCGCCACGGTGGGCGCGCGCCTCGATGACGAAATCGCCGACGCTTTGTATCTTCGAATTCGCAGCGACGATCAGCACCATCGGCGTATCGGCCAGATGGGCTTTCGGAACGAGATCCCGTGGCGGATCGAAATTGAGCGAGCGGTTGATCCAAGGTGGAATGGTCACCTGCGCCGCCGAGGCCATCAGGAGCGTGTAGCCGTCAGGCTCCAACTTGGCGACCGATGCCGCGCCGATCAAGCCGGCGGCACCGCCGCGATTGTCGACCACGACGCTCTGGCCGAGGTTGATGCCGGCGTGCCGGGCCACGAGTCGCGCCAGGATATCGATCGAGCCGCCAGGCGCGAACGGCACCACGAGCGTCACCGGCTTCTGGGGGAAATCGTCGGCCCGGGCGCCTAGCGGAAGGACGGACGCCCCGAGCGCAGCCGCAAAGCCACGCCGACCGATGACCGCCTTGCTCATCGTGTCCCCCTTCTCGCGCCTCACGCCACGGTCAGAACGACCTTGCCCGTCGCCTTGCGCGACAGGAGCGCATTCATCGCCTCGGCGCTCTTCTCCAGCGGAAAGCGCATGGAGATATGCGGCTTGAGCTTGCCCTCGGCGTACCAGGCCAGCAGCTCATCGAAGTTCTGGCGCGCCTCCGCGGGCTCGCGACCGCGCCAGGCGCCGTAGAACACGCCGCGCACGTCGCAACTCTTCAGCAGTGCGAGGTTCGCCGGCAGCGACGGAATGCGCCCGGCCGCAAAGCCTACCACCAGCAGCCGCCCATACCAGGCGATGCAGCGGATCGACTCGTCGAAGGCATCGCCGCCGACGGCGTCGTAGATGATGTCGGCGCCGTTGCCGCCGGTCAGCTCCTTGACCTTGTCGCGCATCTTCTCCTTGGCGTAGTTCACGAACATCGTGGCGCCGTACTTCTTGCAAATCTCCATCTTCTCGTCGGAGCCGACGGCGGCGATCACTTTTAGGCCCATCAGGGCCCCAAGCTCGACTGCGGTCAGGCCGACGCCACCGGATGCGCCGGTGACCAGCAGCGTCTCGCCGGGCTTATAACTGCTGCGCTGCTTCAGCGCGTAGTAGGAGGTGCCGTAGGTCATGGTGAAGGCAGCACCGTCGTCGTAGCTCATATTCGTTGGCATCGGCAGCAGGCTGCCGAGATCGACAATGGCCTCGGTCGCATAGCCGCCGTGGCCCACCATGCCGATCACCCGGTCGCCGACCTTGTAGTTGCCAGCACCCTCGCCGACCTCGGTGATGTCGCCGGCGATCTCGTGGCCGGGCGCGAACGGGCGCGGGGGCTTGAATTGGTACTTGTCCTGGATGATCAGCGTGTCGGGGAAGTTGACCCCTGCGGCCCGCACTGCGACGCGGACCTGGCCCTTGCCCAGCGGCTTGGACGGCAATTCGACCAGCTTGAGGCTTTCTGGTCCGCCCGGTGTCTCGCTCAGCATGGCGCGCATGTCGTTCCGCTCCCAAAGTCTCGATGTTTCGTCCTGTGACGCCCTTGATACGATGGCGAGCCCCTTAGCGTCCATGGCAGCATCCATCCATGCTAGAAAGCCGGACTTTCGGGTGGAGGAATTCAGGAGAGAAAGATGGCAGGGCTGTATTTCGAGGAGTTCTCCGTAGGTCAGGTATTCGAGCACCCATGGACACGCACCGTCACGGAAATGGACAATGTTCTCTACAGCTCGCTCACCATGAACGTGCAGCCGCTGCATATCGACGAGGAATTCGCCTCCAAGACCGAGTTCGGCCAGCGCATCGTGAACAGTCTGTTCACCCTCGGGCTGATGATCGGCATCACCGTCAACGACACGACGCTGGGCACGACGGTCGCCAACCTCGGCATGACCGACGTGCGCTTCCCCAAGCCGGTCTTCCACGGCGATACGCTGCACGTGCGCAGCAAGGTGCTGAGCCTGCGCGAGAGCAAGTCGCGGCCCAAGGCGGGAATCGTCGAGTTCGCCCATACCGCCATCAACCAGCGCGGCGAGATCGTCGCCGAGTGCACGCGCCAGGCGCTGATGCACAAGAAGCCGAAGAGCTGAGGTAGACCTATGCGTTCATTCCTGTTCGTTCCCGCCGATTCGGAACGCAAGCTCGCCAAGGGGCCCTCCTCCGGCCCGGACGGCCTCATCCTCGACCTGGAAGATTCGGTCGCCGCCGATCGCAAGCCGATCGCCCGCGACATGGCGCTGGCCTACCTGCAGAGCGCCAACCGCGCCGGACCCAAGCTCTATGTGCGTGTGAATGCCCTGGATACCGGCCTCACGCTGGGCGACCTCGCCGTCGTCATGCAAGGCAGGCCCGATGGCATCGTGTTTCCGAAATGCGTCGGCCAGGCCAATCTCGACCTGCTGGCCAACTATCTCGACGCGCTGGAAGCGCGCGAAGGCATCGAGGCCGGGACGACCCGCATCCTGACCATCGCCACCGAAAGCGCCGCCGCCGTGCTGGCGCTCACCGCCGCTCCCGCTAGGCACGCTCGATTGATGGGCCATTCGTGGGGCGGCGAGGATCTGATGGCCGACCTCGGCGCGCTGGCCAAGGGCCCGGCACCCGGCGTCTACGACGACACCTTCAGGCTCGCCCGCACCGTCAATCTGATGGCGTCGGTAGCCGCCGGCGTCACCGCCTACGACACGGTCTATCCCGACATCAAGAACGTCGATGGGCTGCGCGCAGAGGCGCATGACGCCCGACGCATGGGCTATGGCGGCAAGATCGCCATCCACCCCGACCAGGTCGCCATCATCCACGAGGTCTTCACGCCAAGCGCCGAGGAGATCGATTGGGCCAGGCGCGTCGTCGCGACGTTCGAAAACAACCCGACGTCGGGCGTTCTCACCCTCGACGGCAAGATGCTCGACCGGCCGCATCTCGTTCTGGCGCGCCGCCTTCTGGCGCGAGCGGGGGAATGAAGGACAACTTCGGACTCTACGACGCGCTCGACGGAATGTTCGCCGGCGCGCGCGAGTCGGTCCTGACGCTCGACGAATTCCTGGTCGGCCTGCAGGGCCGCTCCTATGCCTTCGCCATCCTGGCCCTCAACATCCCAAACTGCATTCCCACCGGCATCCCCTGGCTGTCGACGATAACGGGCGTGCCGATGCTGTTCCTGCTCGCCCAGTTCTTCGCCGGCCGGCCGGTGCCGTCATTGCCGAAGGCGATCGGCCGTCGCGGCCTGTCCCGCGGCAAGCTTCAGACCTTCCTCGCCCGCGCTCGCCGCGCCATCAGGTGGCTCGAAGACACCGTCCATGCCCGCCACGAAGCATGGGTGAACGGTATGCCTCGGCGACTGCTGCTGTTCGCCTGGTCCGCCGACATTCTGCTGCTGGCATTGCCGATTCCGTTCGACAACCTGTTCCCCGCCTGGGCCATCCTGTTCTTCTGCTTCGCCCTGATCGAGGATGATGGCGTGATGGCGATGCTCGGCTGGCTGCTGACGATTGTGACCGCCGTGTGGACGGTGTTCCTGCTGATGGTCGGCCACGCCGCGATCATGGGCGTGATCGTTGGTCTCAAGAAAGGGATGCTTGGGTTCTAGGATCTGCAGTTCAGCAGCAGTCCCAAGGAACTAAGAGACGACTAAACTATAAAATGATCATCCGGATGATAAGGCGCAATCGTAATGAAGGGAGGTACGCTCAAAGGAGGCGTGCCGCCTATCATCGTTAAGGTTGCCCCAGTGAAGCTACTGCCGCCACCAGGCGCCGTCACATTGAACGTTGTCGAGGTCCAGTTATTGGCCTCATTACCCTCGCCGACATAGCTCCAGTTGTCCGTCGCCACCCACAGCGTGTGAGTGCCTACACTCAGGTCTGCGGTGTTGAAGCTGGCGCTGATCGTCTCCGATGCCCCGGCCGCCAGAGGATCCACTGAATTATAGGAGATCCAATGGGCGATATCCGGCGCCTGATCGACGCGGAACGCCGCATAGGTCTGGCCCGCCGCCAGGGCACCGCTGTTCTTCACCACGTAGGAGAAATTGAGGTCGGTTCCTTGCTCGACCGATCGCGCCGTGACGCTGCTCACCACCAGATCAGCGCTCGGCGGCGGCGTCACGTTGAACGCCACCGATGTCCAGTTGTTGCTCTCGTTGCCCTCGCCGACGTAGCTCCAGTTGTCCGCCGCTACCCATAAGGTGTGGGCGCCGACACTCAAGCCCGCCGTGTTGAAGCCCGCATTGATCGTCTCCGATGCCCCGGCGGCCAGAGGCTCCACTGACTGATAGGAGATCCAATGGGCGGTATCCGGCGCCTGATCGACGCGGAACGCCGCATAGGTCTGGCCCGCCGAGCCTAAGCCGCTGTTCTGCACCACGTAGGAGAAGTCGAGGTTGGT
>JAUXST010000116.1 GCA_030679805.1 Reyranella sp.
GACTCTGTTCATCAACGAGGAAAACTACGCGAATCCCGGCGGCATGGACGCCATCGCAGCGATTTTACGCCAAGTGGGACGGTAATCGTTTGACTCCCCACAGGTGAAATTCCCAAGATGTAGTGGAGAGGAAGACGGCAATGAGGAATATCTTGATTGTCGCCGGTGGCGTCGTGGCGGTGGCTGCGATCGTGGCGGGCGTCTATTTCGGTACGCGCCCCCCGGCGGCGGGCCCGGCGCCGGTTGCCGTGGCGGCGACGCCCGACAAGGCCTCCCTCATGGCTGTCCAGCCGGGCGACCACGTCCTGGGCGACTCCAAGGCGCCCGTCACCATCATCGAATATGCCTCACTCACCTGCTCGCACTGCGCCCACTTCCACACCCAGATCCTGCCCGATCTCAAGAAGAAGTGGATCGACACCGGCAAGGTGAAGCTCGTTTACCGCGACTTCCCACTCGACCAGGTCGCGGTGAAGGCGGGCCAGATTGCCGAATGCGCCGGCAAGGACCGCTATTTCGGCGTCCTCGACATCATCTTCCGCAGCCAGCCGCAGTGGGCGACGGCCGCCGATCCGGTCGCCGATCTCGCCAAGCCGCTCCGTATCGCGGGCCTGGGCGAGGCCGAGATCAAGGCCTGCCTCGCCAACGACGCCATGATGGCCGCCGTCCTCAACGACTACCGCAGCGGCGAGGCGCTCGGCGTCAATGCAACGCCCACCCTGTTCATCGGTGGCGAACTCTATCGCGGGTCGCGCTCGGTCGAGGATCTCGACGGCGCGCTCGGCAAACTCGTCAAATAGTCACAGCAAGCGTGGTGTAGATGGTCCAGTTCGACAAGCTCCGGCTCTCCGGCTTCAAGTCCTTCGTCGACCCGACGGAACTCGTCATCGAGGCTGGCATGACCGGCATTGTCGGCCCCAACGGTTGCGGCAAGTCGAACCTCGTCGAAGCGCTGAAGTGGGTGATGGGCGAAACCTCGGCCAAGCAGATGCGCGGCAGCGAAATGGAGGACGTCATCTTCGCCGGCGCCGGCACCCGTCCGGCGCGCAACATCGCCGAGGTGATGCTGTCGCTCGACAACAAGACGCGCACCGCGCCCGCCATGGTGAACGACACCGACCAGCTCGACGTCGTGCGCCGCATCGAGCGCGGCCACGGCTCGGCCTATTCGGTGAACGGCCGCGAGATCCGCGCCCGCGACGTGCAGACGCTGTTTGCCGATTCGGCGACGGGATCGCGCTCGACCGCGCTGGTGAGCCAAGGCCGCATCGGCGCCCTCATCAACGCCAAGCCGGCCGACCGCCGCACCATCATCGACGAGGCCGCCGGCATCACCGGCCTCTATGCCCGCCGTCACGAGGCCGAGCTGCGCCTGCGCGCCGCCGAGCAGAACCTGGCGCGCGTGCAGGACGTCCTTGTCGCGCTCGAGGAGCAGCACAAGGGCCTCAAGCGCCAGGCGCGCCAAGCTAGCCGCTATCGCAACCTCTCGGATCATATTCGCCGCGCCGAAGCGGCGGTGTTGGCGCTGAAGCTCGCCAGTGCGGAAAGCGACCTCGCCAACTCGGGCGAACGCCTGCGCGAGGCCGAAGCCCTGGTGGCCGATCTCACGCGCCTGGTGGGGCTTGCGACCACGGCGCAGGCCGAAGCCGCGACCTCGCTGCCGCCGCTGCGCAACGACGAAGCCGCCGCCGCTGCGGCCCTTCAGCGCCTGCGCGTGGCGCACGATGCGCTCACCGCCGAAGCCGAGCGCGTGGCGCAGGCCCAGCAGGAGGCCGAAACCCGGCTGCGGCAGACGGATTCGGATCTCGAGCGCGAACGCGGTCGCAAGGGCGATGCCGAAGCCGCGACCGCCGATCTCGACGGCCAGCGCGGCCGGCTGGAGCAGGAGCAGGTGGGCGAAGAGGATCGCGCGACCGCTGCCCGCGAGGCCCGCGATGCCGCCCAGACCGATACCGCCACGGCCGAGGCCGAGCACGACCGCCTGACCCGGCAGATTGCCGACGACGAGGCACTGCGCCAGAGCGTCGGTCGCGAGATCGCCGAGTTGCAGGCCCGGCTGCGCCGGATGTCGGTGCGGTGCGACGAAGTCGCCGCGCAGCGGCACCAGATCGAAACCGAACTCGCCGGCCTGCCAGCCCTGGCCGAGGTCGAGGCCGCGCTCGAAGCCGCCCGCACGGCCTTCGAGGCGGCCCGCCGCGAGGGCCAGGAGGCGATCGAGAACGCCCGCGAGGCCGCGCGCTACGAATCGGATGCGGCGCGGATGGCCGTGGCTAAGGCCGAAGCCGAGCGCATCGACATGGAGCGCGCCCGCGCCGCGGAGCGCCAGGCCGCCGAGGCGAGCCACGCCACGGCCGCCGAGATCGTGCAGAAGACCAATGCGCGGCTGACCAAGCTGCGGGCGGAAGAGGCGGGTGTCGCCGCGGCGCTGAAGTCGGCGGCAAATTCGCTCTGGCCGCCGTTGCTCGACGCGCTCACCGTCGAACCCGGGTTCGAAAAGGCGCTGGGTGCTGCGTTCGGTGACGAACTCGAGGCGTCGTCGGACCGCGGCGCACCGGTTCATTGGCTGCCGCTGGAGCCGCTGGCCGACGCGCCGGTGCTGCCGGAAGGGGCGACGCCGCTCGGTGCGCACGTTGCGGCGCTGCCGGAGCTTGCGCGCCGCATCGCCTTCATCGGCCTCGTTGCCGACGACGTCACCGGCGAGACGCTGCAGCCGGCGCTGAAGCCCGGCCAGCAACTCGTCACGCGTGAAGGCGCGGTGTGGCGCTGGGATGGATACACGATGCGCGCCGGCGCCCCCTCGACGGCCGCAGTACGTCTCAGCCAGCGCAACCGGCTGGCGGAGATCCGCCAGCAGATCGACGCCGTCGTCGTCGAACAAGAGGCCGAACAGGTCCGTGTCGATGCCGAGACCGTCTGGCTTACCGCCGCCCGCGACGCCGAACGGACCTGCGTCGAGCAGGCCCGCCAGAATGAGCGCGACGTGGCCGCGGTCGCACGGCGCAAGACCGAGGACGCGGGCGAGGCGACCCGCGCGGCCGAACGCGCCGCGCAGACCGCCATCACTGCCGCTGAGCGCGCGGCGACCGCGGCGCGCGATCGGCACACCGAGGTGGCGCGCCGCACCGACCAGCTGCGCACGCGGCTGACTGGCATCGAGCAGGCACAGGTCGAGATCGCGCGCGATATTGCCGACGCCGAGATGCGCCGCACCTTCCGCGAAGCGCGGCTGTCGGCGATTTCCGACACCCAGGCCGACCGGGTCGAAGCTGGCACGCTGCGTGTACGCATCGCCGAGCTGCGCTCCGCCTTGGTCGATGCCGAAGGCACCTGCGACCGCCTCGCCCGCGAGGCGGCGATGCGCGCGGAGCGTCTGGGCCAGATTGCCCAGGAACACGCCGGCTGGAGCAAGCGCCTGGCCGATGCCGACGGACAGATCCTCGAACTCGACGCCCGTCGCGAGCAGATCGCCGGCGCCATCGCCGAGCTGGAAGCCAAGCCCGCCGAGATCGAGACCAAGCGCGAAGCGCTGGCCGACGAGATCGGCAAGGCCGAGATCAACCGCCAGCAGGCAGCCGACCGGCTGGCTGTCGGCGAAACGCGGCTGGCCGAAGCCGACAAGGCGCTGCGCCAGGCCGAGGGCGAGCTGGCCGGCGCACGCGAAAGCCGCGTCCGGCGCGAGGGCCAGGTCGAGCAGGCGACCAAGGATCGTGAGGGCGTGGTCGAGCGCATCGTCGAGCGGCTGCGTTGCGAGCCCGACGGCGTGCTCGCCTTGGCGGAGGTCCAGTCACTGGAGGAGCTGCCGGAGATCGAGAAGGCCGAGCATCGTCTCGAGCGGCTGGTCCACGAGCGCGAGACCATGGGCGCGGTCAATCTGCGGGCCGAGGAAGAAGCCAACGAGCTGGAACAGCAGATCACCGGCATGACGTCCGAGCGCGACGACCTGGTCGCCGCCATCGGTCGCCTGCGCCAGGGCATCCAGAGCCTCAACCGCGAGGGCCGCGAACGCTTCCTCGTCGCCTTCGAACAGGTGAGCGGCCACTTCCAGCAGCTCTTCACCAAGCTGTTCGGCGGCGGCAAGGCGGAACTGCGCCTCACCGAATCGGAGGATCCGCTCGAGGCGGGCCTCGAAATCCACGCCAGTCCGCCGGGCAAGAAGCTGCAGGTGATGTCGCTGCTGTCCGGTGGCGAACAGGCTTTGACCGCTCTGTCGCTGTTGTTCGCCGTGTTCATGACCAACCCGGCGCCAATCTGCGTGCTGGACGAGGTGGACGCCCCGCTGGACGACCTCAACGTCGAACGCTTCTGCGGCTTGGTGAACGACATCGCCGGCCGCACCGACACGCGCTTTCTGATCATCACCCATCATCGAGTCACGATGGCGCGCATGGACCGGCTGTACGGCGTCACCATGGCCGAGCAGGGCGTTTCCCAGCTCGTCTCGGTCAACCTGCAGGAAGCCGACCGCATGGTCGCCTGAGTTCCACAAGCAACAAGACTTCTTCCTCTCAAATCGACTGGGGGCGCCGGCTTGGCCTAGCTGGCGCCCTTCTCTTTGGAGGGGCGGGGATGTAGTGTTCCGGCATGCCCGATGCCTTGTCTTCCAACGTCATTGACGTGATTGAACTGACGCGCGCGCTGGTGCGCTGCGAGAGCGTGACGCCGCGCGAGGCGGGTGCGCTCGACCTGCTGGAATGCACGCTGACCCCGCTCGGCTTCCGGTGCGAGCGCATGGATTTCACCCAGGCGGGCACCGACGACGTCGCCAACCTCTATGCCCGGGTGGGCCAGGACAAAGACGGGGGCGGCCGGCATTTCTGCTTCGCCGGCCACTCCGACGTGGTGCCGGTGGGCGACCTCTCGTCCTGGACCATCGGTCCGTTCTCAGCGGAGCTTTCGGCAGGCTACCTGTTTGGCCGCGGTGCCGCCGACATGAAGGGGGCGATCGCGGCCTTCACCGAGGCTGCGGCACGATTCATGGCCAAGCGTGGCCGCGACTTCGACGGCTCGATCAGCCTGCTGATCACCGGCGACGAGGAGGGGCCCGCTGTCAACGGCACGGTCAAGATGCTGCAACGCTTGGCCGAACGCGGCGAGACGATCGATGCCTGTGTGGTCGGCGAGCCGACCAGCTCGAAGCGCTTCGGCGACATGATCAAGATCGGCCGTCGCGGCAGCATGACCGTCGATATGGTGGTGCGCGGCATCCAGGGCCATGTCGCCTATCCGGAGCGGCTGGACAACGCCGTTCACCGGCTGTCGGCGTTGATCGAGGCGCTGGTGCGCGAGCCGATCGACCAGGGCAGCATCCATTTCCAGCCGACATCGCTTCAGTTCACCACCGTCGACGTCGGCAACAAGGCGACCAACATCGCGCCAGGCGTAGCCAAGGCGCGGTTCAATACGCGCTTCAACGATCTCTGGACGTCCAAGACGCTGCTCGCCCACCTCACGGAACGGCTGGACCGCGCCAACGCAGCCCTCGGCGGCAACGGCACGTTCGAACTCACCTACGAGGTCTCGGGCGAGTCGTTCTACACGCCCCCGGGACCGCTCAGCGAGCTGGTGGCCGGCGCCATCCGCGACGTGGTCGGCGTCGAGGCCGAACTGTCGACCACGGGCGGCACGTCGGATGCCCGCTTCATCCGAGCCTATTGCCCGGTGCTGGAATTCGGGCTGGTCGGCGAGAGCATGCACAAGGTGGACGAGAAGAGCGCAGTCGCTGATCTCAAGACGCTCGTCCGCGTCTACGAGACGGTTCTCGACCGTTTCTTCGCGGCCTGAGGGTCCGCCGTGCTCAGCGCTGCCGAGATCGCCCGCGGCCTGAAGGGTGCGCTGGCCTTCCTGTGGCGCGATCCCGTGGCGCAGACCTATTTCGACAACACGACGGAAGCCTGCCTGCGGTCGTTTCGCGTCATGGTGCTGGTGGCGCCGCTCCAGGTCATCCTCTTGCTGGTCCGCTACTCCGGCGTCACGACAGTGGCCGACGAGATGGAGATCTTCGTCGTCGAGACGCTGAGCTATATCGTCGAATGGCTGCTGTTTCCGGTGGTCTTCCACGAGATCGCGCGCCGTCAGGGCTGGCTCGACCGTTACGCCCGCTACATCGGGGCACTCAACTGGATCAACCTTCCGGGCATGATCCTGGCCGTGGTGTTCGTGCCGCTCGCCCATCTGGCACCGACGGCGATCGGCGATCTGGTCAGCATCGGGTTGCAGGGGCTGTTCTTCTACTGGTTCCTCGTCACCACGCGACAGGTGCTGGGCGGCGGCTGGTTGTTCTCGGCCATGCTGCTGATCGTGAGCTGGGTGCCGCTCGCCTTCATTTCATTCCTCGTCGCTCGCTATCTCGGCGTCGCTGCCGCCGTCGTCCCCTAGGTCGTAGCGCACTTCCATCAGGCACAGGCCCTGCGGCGGCGCGGTCGGGCCGCCGCGGGTGCGGTCGCAGGCCGCCAGCGCCTCCTCGACGTCGCGCCGGGACCACTGGCCACGTCCCACCAGCCTGAGCGTTCCGACGAGAATGCGCACCTGGTTGTGCAGGAACGAACGCGCGCCGACGTCGATCCAGATCTCGTTGCCCTCGCGCGTCACCTGGAGCAAGTCGAGCGTCTTTATCGACGACGCCGCCTGGCAGGCGGTCGAGCGGAAGCTGTTGAAGTCGTGATGGCCCTGCAGGACTGCGGCGGCGTCGATCATCGCCGCCAGATCGAGCCGTGCCGGCACGTGCCAGACGTGGCCGCGATCGAGAGTGGGCGGCGCCCGGCGGTTGAGGATGCGATAGCGATAGCGCCGCCACGTCGCCGAGAAGCGCGCATGAAATTTCGGCGGCGCGATCTCGACTGCGGGCAGGGCGATCGGGTTGGGCTTGAGATGGTAGTTGAGCGCGGCCTGCACCTTGTCGGGCGCCATTTCATTCGCGAGATCGAAATGCGCGACCTGGCCCAGGGCGTGGACGCCGGAATCGGTGCGCCCCGCGCCCTGCACCGATACGCGCTCGCCGCTCATGGCGAAGATCGCCTCTTCCAGCAGGGCCTGGATCGTGGGCCCATTGGGTTGGCGCTGCCAGCCGACGAACGAGCCGCCATCGTACTCGACGATGAGCTTGTAGCGCGGCACGGTGTCAGCCGCCGGGCTTGGACGGCGGCAGCGACATGACGGCGGGTGATGGCAGCACCGTGCCGGCCGCCAGCGCAAAGCCGCGCAGGAAAGCATCGGCAGGTTGCGCTGATCGGCCGGGCCGCTGGAGTTGCAGAAGCTTGAGTCCGCCCACGCCGCAGGCCACCACGGGAAAGCCGTCGCGTCCGACGACGAGCACGCCCGGCGCGCCGGCGGCCAAGGCAAGGCCCGCCGCCAAGACCTTGATGTGCCCGCTGCCGTTCTCCTTCGGCTCTTCGAACCATGTGCCGGGCCAGGGATGGAAGGCGCGGACCTTGCGCTCGAGCTCGGCCGCCGGCCGGCGCCAGTCGAGCGCACCTTCTTCCTTGCCGAGCTTGTGGGCGTAAGTGACGCCTTCCTCGGGCTGCGGCACCGGCTCGATCGTATTCCGCATCAGCCCGTCGAGGGTCGAGACGATGAGCCGCGCGCCCAGTTCCGCCAAACGATCATGCACCGTCTCGGCGGTATCGGCGGCGGAGATCGGCGTGCGCTCCGCCAGCAACATGGGTCCGGTGTCGAGGCCCTCGTCCATGCGCATCGTGGTGACGCCGGTCTCGCGGTCGCCACTCAGAATGGCGCGATGGATGGGCGCCGCACCGCGCCAGCGCGGCAGCAGCGAGCCATGGATGTTGATGCAGCCCAACACCGGGGCATCGAGAAAGTTCTTCGGCAGGATATGGCCGTAGGACACCACCACCGCGGCATCGAGGTCGAGCGCCTTGAAGGTCTGCGCTTCCTCTTCGCTTTTGAGGCTCTTGGGCGAGAACACGGCGAGCCCGAGTGCGAGGGCTGTTTCGTGCACCGGTGTGCGCCGCTCCTGCTGGCCACGCCCGGCGGGCTTGGGCGCGCGGGTATAGACCGCGACCACGTCATGGCCGGCTTCGACCAGTGCCTTGAGTGCCGGCACGGCGAAAGCGGAAGTGCCGAGAAATGCGATCTTCATTGCCGCACCTTATAGGCACGCGCGCGCCGGTGAGCTAGTTATGCCGGCAGAATGGACTCCAGTTCCCCCTCTGTCGGGGCCCCTCAAATCATGAAGAAGGGACCACTCGCCAACCTTGCCGCCCGCCGCGCGGCGGGAGAGATCCATGCCGACCCTGTGCAGGAGCGCGTCGTGGAGCGACTCCAGGCCGTGTACGACCAGCTGACCGCGATGTCGGTGCATCCGGTGAAGCCCGGCCTGCTGGCGCGACTGGGGCTCGGCCGCGCGGCCAAGCCGCCGGCGGGACCGCACGGCCTCTACATCTGGGGGCCGGTTGGCCGCGGCAAGTCGATGCTCATGGACCTGTTCTTCGCCGATGCGCCGGTGACCAAGAAGAGGCGTGTGCACTTCCACGAATTCATGCTCGAGGTCCAGGAGCGCCTGCATCGCCGCCGCGAGAAGCTCGCCGCCGAGGGCGCGCCACCCGAAGCCGACACCATCGTCCCGATTGCTCGCGAGATCGCTGCGGAAACGCGCCTGCTGTGTTTCGACGAATTCCAGGTCACGAACATCGCCGACGCGATGATCCTCGCGCGCCTGTTCGAGACGCTGTTCGACGAAGGCATCACGGTGATCGCCACCTCCAACCGAAAGCCCGACGAACTCTACAAGGACGGCCTGCAGCGCGACCGCTTCCTGCCCTTCATCGACCTGGTCGATCAGCGCCTCGAAATTCTCGAGCTGGGCGGCGACCAGGACTACCGCATGAACCGGCTGCGCAACTTCGACGTCTACCTGACGCCACTCGGCGCCTGGGCCAACGCCAAGCTGGACGAGGCGTTCCGGGCGCTCGCCGCCGGCGCCGACGGCGAGCCGCGCATCCTGCGCACCCAGGGCCGCGACGTGGAAATCCCGAGGGCGGCACCCGGCGTTGCCATGGCGCACTATCT
>JAUXST010000121.1 GCA_030679805.1 Reyranella sp.
CGGTTTCCGAAAACAGCAGCCCGAAATCCTCGACCATTCCCCGCTGGTCGAAGACCACTTCGGCCAGCACGAGCGTTCGCTCGCGGGCGTCGGCGATCTCCGGGACGTCGGCGAAGTCGCCCTCGACGATGATCGCACCCACCATGCCGCTCGCCATCTGGATGTCGGCGCTGCCGTGATGGTGCGGATGATACCAATAGGTGCCGCCCGGATGGTCCTTCGGCAGTTCGATCTCGATGTCGTAGACCTGTCCGGGTCGCATCGAGCGCATGACGTTGTCGGAAATGCCGCTCGGACTGGCATGCGAGCCGTGGAAATGGAAGTTGGTGTTGTTGAACTGGTGGGGATTGCTGGTGTCCATCGGCATCACGTCCCTGTTTGGCGGCAGGTCGTTCGTGAACCTGATGCGCAGCACCTCGCCGGGCTTCATGCGCAGCGTCGGTCCCGGAGACCCGCCTTCGTAGCTCCGGACATAGAGACGAAACCCGCCGATATCGCGGTAGGCATAGCCGGCGCGCAGCGTCGTGCGGAGTTCGCCGTTCGCCGACCACCGGACCTCGGGCTCGACGAGGGGCTGACCCACGGCCGGGACGGCAGGCCGCGGGACCAGACCCAGCGTTCCCGACATATGATCGTGGCTATGTGGTTGGTTTTGCGCGCTGGCGCTGCGCGATCCCAGGGCAAGGGCGCCGAGGGCAATGCTGCCGCCGAGCAGACGCCGGCGTGGAATCCCCATTGTCCCCATGCGAGTCCCGGCGCCGACGGCCTTCTTCATGGTGTTCCTAAAGAAATCCCACTGCCCAAGGCCATAGCATGCCTGCCTTCGGTCGTGAGGGCCAGTCCACCGGCAAATGCTGCTGGTTTGGCAGGGCTCGCGAAGGCATCGTGGCATCGGCAGTGTGATTTTCCTGAGGGCGGTGATGGCGACTTTGCTGGTGAAGAACGCGCTCGTCGTGACGATGGATGAGAAGCGCCGGGAGATTCCCGACGCCGGCCTGTTCGCCATCGACGGCATCGTCCAGCAGGTCGGACCGACCGCTTCGCTGCCCGCCACTGCCGACACGGTCCTCGATCTCAAGGGCCACATCGTCCTGCCGGGCCTGATCAACTGTCATCACCATCTCGACCAGACGCTGACGCGAAACCTTCCGGCGGCGCAGAACAACAACCTGTTCCGTTGGCTCAAGGCCCATTACATGATCTGGGCCGCGCGCACGCCCGAGGCCAGTCGCACCTCCACCATCGTCGGCTGCGCCGAGCTGGCGCTGTCGGGCTGCACCACCGTCTTCGATCACGCCTATGTCTTCCGCAACGGCTGCAAGGTCGACGACCAGATCGCCGCGGCGGCGGAAATCGGGGTTCGCTTCGCGGTGTCGCGTGGCTCAATGTCGTTGGGTCAGTCGCGCGGAGGCCTGCCGCCCGATTCCTGTGTCGAGGAGGAGGACGACATTCTCGCCGACAGCGAGCGGGTGATCGGCCGCTATCATGATCCAAAACCCGGCTCGATGACCCAGATCGTGCTGGCTCCGTGCTCGCCCTTCTCGGTATCGGCCGAATTGCTGCGGCAGTCCGCCGTGCTGGCCCGCCGCCACGGCGTGCGGCTGCATACCCATCTCTGCGAGACCATGGACGAGGAACGCTACACGCTGGAGCGTTACAAGATGCGCCCTGTCGAATACATGCGCTCGCTCGACTGGGTCGACAAGGACGTCTGGTACGCCCACGCCGTCCACGTCAACGATGCCGAAATCGCCGAGTTTGCCCGCACCGGCGCGGGCGCCTGCCATTGCCCGTGCTCCAACATGCGCCTCGCCTCTGGTATCGCGCCGGTCATGAAATACCGGGAGGCCGGCGTGAAGGTCGGCATTGGCGTCGATGGCTCGGCCAGCAACGACGGTAGCCACATGCTGGGAGAAGTGCGTCAGGCGATGCTTCTGGCACGCTTGAGGATGGGACTGCGCCCGCCCGAGGGCCCCGACACGACGCTCTCCACCTCGGATCCCCGGCGCGACGGCGAATGGATGACCGCACGCCAGGCGCTGGAACTGGCCACGCTGGGCGGCGCATCGCTGCTGGGCCGCGACGACATTGGTTCGCTCGCCACCGGTAAGATGTGCGATTTCTTCGCACTCGACCTCAATACCGTGGGCTTCGCCGGTGGCCTCAGCGATCCGGTGGCCGCGACGGTGTTCTGCGCCCCGCAGACGGCGGCCTATACCGTCGTCGGTGGCCGGCCGATCGTCCGGGACGGAAAGATCGTCACGGTCGACATGGCCAGTGTCATCGCCGAGCACAACCGGCACGCCGCCAGGTTTGCGGCGATTTCGTAGCCGTCCTCAACGAGTCTCGAGTGCCGGCAACTGGTGTGCCGTCACCGCCGGCGCCGCCCCGTCGTAGCGCTCGATCTCGACTAGGCAGGTCTGGGCGATGCAGCCCTGGCTGAGTTTCGAGGCGCCGATATCGAGGGTGAGGGCGTTGGGATTGCCGTGCTTTTCCAGCGGCCGGTTGGAACCCGAATCGGAGGGATCGAACCAGGCGCCGGTGGAGAGGCGCACGACGCCCGGCCGGATGCGGTCGGAGAGGCGCGCCGCGGCGAGGCAGGCGCCGCGGTCGTTGAACACGCGTACCAGGTCGCCGGCGGCAATGCCGCGCGCGGTGGCGTCACCCGGATGCAACGTGATCGGCTGGCGGCCCTTGATCTTGGTCGCGCGCGCATGCGGGCTGTGGTCGAGCTGGCTGTGCAGCTTGTCGGCCGGCTGGTCCGACAGCATGTGCAGCGGGTAGCGTTCGGCGGTCTTCGAGCCCAGCCATTCGATCGGCTCCAGCCACACCGCATGCGGCGGGCAATCGTCGTAGCCGAACGAGGCGATCTTCTCGGAATAGATTTCTATCCGGCCCGACGGCGTCTTGAGCGGCTGCGCGGCGGGATCGGCGCGGAACGCGGCCAGCATCACTGGGTCGCGGTTCTGGCCCTTGGCCTCGGCGATGCCCGCTTCCCAGAATTCCTCGAAGGGAGGAATGGCGACGCCGGCGACGGCCGATTTCTCGCGCGACAGTCCGTAGAGATGCGACAGCCACGCCATCGTGTCGCGGCCTTCGGTGTAGGCGTCGCCCTGGCCCAGACGTCGCGCCAGCTCCGAGAAGATCCAGTAGTCGTCGCGCGCCTCGCAGATCGGCTCGCGCGCCTTCTTCATCGCGATCAGGAACGGCTCGCGGCTGCCGTAGCCGATGTCGTCGCGCTCGAGCGTGGTCGTCGCCGGCAGGACGATGTCGGCCATGCGTGCGGCCGGCGTCCAGAACTGCTCGTGGAAGACGATCGTCTCGGGCTTGCGCCACGCCGTCATCAGTCGGTTGAGGTCCTGGTGATGGTGGAACGGATTGCCGCCCGCCCAGTAGACCAGGCGGATGTCCGGGTAGGTGAGAACCTGGCCGTTGTAGGTGATCTTGCCGCCGGGATTGAGCAGCATGTCGGTGAAGCGCGCGACCGGGATGAAGTCGCCGACCGCGTTCTTGCCCTGTGGCAGGGTCGGGCCGGAATATTTCGGATGGGCGCTGCCCATGAGATTGACCGGGCCATAGCCCACGCCGAAGCCGCCGCCGGGCAGGCCGATCTGGCCCAACATGCAGGCGAGCGTGATCAGCGCCCAGAACGGCTGCTCGCCGTGATGGCTGCGCTGCAGCGACCAGCCGATGCTGACGGTCGTGCGGGTGGCCGCCATCTCGCGCGCGAGTGCGGTGATGCGATGGGCGGGAATGCCGGTGATCTTCTCGGCCCAGGCCGCCTCCTTCGGCTGGCCGTCCTGCGCGCCGGTGAGATAGGGCACGAATTTGTCGAAGCCCACGGTGCAGCGGTCGAGGAACTCGCGATTATAAAGCTTCTCGACGAACAGCGTATGGCAGAGCGCCAGGATCATCGCGGCATCGGTGTTGGGCCGGATCGCCAGCCACTCGACATCGCCGCCATTGTCGAGATCTTCGCCCGTCGGCGTCACATTGACGAAACGGACTCCCGCCGCGCGCATCGAGTAGAGGCCGGCCTTCACGTGGTGCAGCGTGGCGCCACCGGCGTTGATCTGGGCGTTCTTGCGCGGCACGCCGCCGAAGGTAACGAAGAGCTTGCAGTCTTTTGCCAGCACGTCCCAGCCGGTGTGCATGGACATCAGTTCTTCCATCGTCGCCACGATGTGGGGCATCAGCACGCGCGCCGCGCCCAGGCTGTAGGAATCCTGGTGGCGTACATAGCCGCCGATCGAATTCAGGAAGCGATGGACCTGGCTCTGGGCGTGATGAAAGCGGCCGGCGCTCGACCAGCCATAGGAGCCGCCGAAGATCGCCCGGTTGGTATGGGTCTCCTTGACGCGCG
>JAUXST010000137.1 GCA_030679805.1 Reyranella sp.
ATGAACTGCATGGAGCCGGCGCGCGGGAATTTTCCGCGCACGCGGACGCGGACGAAGTCGGAGTCCTCGCCATAGTCGGCGACCCAGCGCGCGAGCTGCTGCTTGTCGGTGAGCGAGACCTTGCGCGAGTCGACCTGCTGCGTCAGCCAGCGCTTGCGGAAGCGGTTGAAGCACTCGAAGAAGCGGCCCGCGGGGCGCGTCGGGTTGCCGAAGACGACCCAGACGATCTCGGTATCGGCGTCGGTGAGCGCGCCTTCCGCCGTTTCCCAGATCGGGTCGGCGATGGCCGAGGCCTCGTCGAACACCAGCAGGACGCGGCTGCCCTTGTTGTGCAGGCCGGCGAAGGCCTCGGCGTTGTGGGCGGCCCAGGGCACCATGTCGATGCGGCCGGCTTCTTCTGTTTCCGGCAGCGCGGAGGTGAGCGCCGACGCGCCCAGGTCGCACCAGTTGTGGGAGAGCGCCAGGCGGTGCCACTTGCCGAGTTCGGCCCAGGTCTTGGTCTTCAACTGCGTTTCGGTGTTTGCCGTCACCACGCCGCGTGTCGAAGGCTGGGTGGCCATCGCCCACAGCAGCAGCCAGGCGACCAGCGCCGACTTGCCGACGCCGTGGCCCGAGGCGACGGCGATTCTGACCGGGCCATTTCGGCTGCACAGGCCGTCGCCGATCTGGCCGAGGACATCGGCCTGCCATTTCTCCGGACCTTTGTGGCCGGCGAGCGGGCCAGAGCCCCACGGAAAAGCCCAATCGACGAAGCCCAGGGGATCGAGGCGATAGCGGTCGAGGCGGCGGGCGCGGGTTTTCTCGGCGTCCTGGAGGTCAACGCTTTCCACGGCGGGGCTCCTTCCGCGGAGAAGAGGGCTGCAGCGGCGGCAGCCGGTCGCCCTTGGCATTCATGCGGGCCTCGGCTTCCTTCACGCGCGCCACCAGGTCGAAGGGCAGCGGCGCGGCGGCCGCGATCCGCGGGCGGTCGTAGGTCTCGGGCTTGTGCGCCTTCAGCAGGAACTGCAGCAGCCGGTCGTTGAATTGCTGGACCGAGGCGATCTGCTGGCCGGCGTAGAACACCGGCTTCTGCACGCCGTCGAGCGTGCGCTGCATGGCCTCGTCCTCCAGCCGCTCGATGCCGAGCTTCCGCGCCTCCTCCCAGCGAGCGGCGAAGGCCGCGTCGTGCTTGCGGAGCTGGTAGAGGGTGGAGCGCTGGATTCCAGCCTTGGCGGCGGCGCCGGCGACCGAGGCGGTTTCGCCCAGGTGATCGAGGAAGGTCTTTAGATCGGCCGCGGGCACGGCGGGGCGACCGCGGCGGCGGGGCTTTGATTTTGCAGGCATTTTGGGCTCTTTTGGGCATGAAAAAGCCCGTCTCGGGGGTCTCTTGGTTACAAGAGACGAGACGGGCCGGGGTGCGGACGGACGTTCCGCGATGCTATCTGTTTTCATAGCATTTTCCTGCTGAACCTGAAACTTTCATTTTGAAGATCCCCCTCCGGCGCTCC
>JAUXST010000141.1 GCA_030679805.1 Reyranella sp.
GCTTCGTGGACGACCTTGACGACGGGCGCCAGGCAGTTGGTGGTGCAGGATGCCGCCGTCAGCAGATGATGGCGCGCAGGTTCGTAGAGGTGGTCGTTGACGCCCACGACGACGTTCAGCGCCCGCTCGTCCTTGACCGGCGCGGCGACGATCACCTTCTTCACGCCGCGATCGAAATAGGCCTGCAGCTCCTCCGGCTTCAGGAACTTGCCGGTGCACTCGAGGACGACGTCGCAGCCCAGATCGCCCCAGGCGACATCGCGTGGCGACGCTGCGGCACTGAAGCCGAGATACTTGCCGCCGACCGCGATGCCCCTGTCGGCATTGACCTCGAAGGAGCTGTGCCAGCGGCCGTGCATGCTGTCGAATTCGAGCAGATGGGCGGTCACGGCCGCGCCGCCCTTGATCTCGTTCAGGTGGACCACGTCGAGGCGATTGCCGCGTCGCGGATCGTCGGCGGGGCGAGGCACGCCGCCGAACGCCGCCCTGAGCGCCAGCCGCCCCATGCGCCCCATGCCATTGATGCCGACTTTCATCGTGCGGCCCGTCAGGCCGGCGCCCGGGCCGAGTCGCCGATTTCGTCGAGGCGCTTCTTGAGCGCCATCCGGTCGAGCGACGCATAGGGCAGGTTGACGAAGATCTCGAGTCGCCGGCGGATCATGCCGTAGAGTTCGTTGATCATCGTGGCACGCTCGACCGCCGAGCCTGTGAACTTGGCGGGATCGGGCAACGGCCACGCGCCGGTCACCGGCTTGTCGCCGAAATCCGGGCACTGCTGGCCCTGCAGTACGTCGCAGAGCGTGATGACGAAATCCATGCGCGGTGCGTCGGGACCGGTGGACTCGTCCCACGACTTGCAGCGCAATCGTTCGACGTCGTGTCCGAGCGCCCTCAGCTTGGTGAGCATTTCCGGCATCGGCTCGGGCGCCGGCTCGGAGCCGGCGGAGTAGGCGTTGAACTTGCCCTTGCCGACCTGCCCGAGGATGGCCTCGGCCATCAGCGAACGGGCGGAGTTGTGCGTGCACAGAAACAGGACATTGAAGGCGGGAGTCATGTGAACCTCGGGTTGATCCTCGGGGAGGAGTCGCGCCAGGTCGCCGCAGAGGTCGGGTCGTCCGCCACAACACGTCTCCGTCAGGAAGCTGAAGAGCGCGCGCAGGCCGGCGAAGCGAACCGCATAGATGATGTTTCGGCCCTGCCGGGTGGACTGGACGAGGCCGGATTGTTCGAGGGCGGCCAGATGGAACGACAGCGTCGAGGGCAATTGCCCAAGCTGGCTGGCGAGTTCACCGGCCGCCATGCCGGAGGCGCCCTTGGTCGCCAGGAGCCGCATCAGGTTGAGGCGGGTTTCCTGGGAAAGGGCGCTGAATCCGGCGGCGGCGTCCGATGATTCCATACTTCTCGAATAGTCCAATAATGTGACATATGTATTACGCAATCGGCGGTTAGGTGTCGATAGGCAGGATGAGCAGGATCGAGCGGGAGACGCCGGTATGTCGCTTTTTGAACGTTACCTGACCCTGTGGGTCGCGCTCTGCATCGTCGCGGGCATTGCGCTGGGGCATTTCTTCTCGGCCGTCTTCCACGCCGTTGGTGCTGCCGAGGTCGCCCATGTGAACCTGCCGGTGGCGGCGCTGATCTGGCTGATGATTATCCCGATGCTGATCAAGGTCGACTTCGGCGCCATCGCCGAGGTGCGCGAGCACTGGCGCGGGATCGGCGTCACGCTGTTCATCAACTGGGCGGTGAAGCCGTTCTCCATGGCCGCACTCGGCTGGCTGTTCGTCGGCTACCTATTCAGGCCCTGGCTGCCGGCCGACCAGATCGACAGCTACATCGCCGGCCTCATCCTGCTGGCGGCCGCCCCCTGCACCGCGATGGTGTTCGTGTGGAGCAACCTGTCGGACGGCGAGCCCGACTTCACGCTGACGCAGGTGGCGCTGAACGACACGATCATGGTGTTCGCTTTCGCGCCGATCGTCGGCCTCCTGCTCGGCCTCTCCGCCATCACCGTGCCGTGGCAGACGCTGCTGCTCTCGGTCGGCCTCTATATCGTGGTTCCGGTGGCGCTGGCCCAGCTCGTGCGCCGCGGCGCGCTTGCACGCGGGGGCAAGGCGGGCCTCGACCGGCTGCTTGCGCGCCTGCAACCCGCGTCGCTCGTGGCACTGCTCGCGACGCTGGTCCTGCTGTTCGGTTTCCAGGGCGAGCAGATCATCGCCCAGCCCACGATCAGCGCGCTGCTGGCCGTGCCGATCCTGATCCAGGTCTATTTCAATTCAGGGCTCGCCTATCTCCTGAACCGCGCCAGCGGCGAGGCCCATTGCGTGGCCGCCCCTTCGGCCCGGATCGGCGCCAGCAACTTCTTCGAGCTGGCGGTGGCCGCGGCCATCAGCCTCTTCGGATTCTCTTCGGGGGCAGCACTCGCCACCGTGGTCGGCGTGCTGATCGAGGTGCCGGTCATGCTCTCGGTGGTGAAGATCGTGAACGCGAGCAAAGGCTGGTACGAAAGCGGGCCCGCCGTCGCGCGCCGCCCACTGCGCCGATAGCGCTCACACGGTGAGATTGAAGGCGATGGAGATGCGCTCCTTGCCACCGCGATAGGGGCGCACCTGGTGCAACAGCCAGGACGGAAACATGACCATTCGACCGGCCTTGGGCTGCAGCCTCTCGGTGGCGCCGCCCGACAGGCCGCCGGGCCCTGCAAAACCGAGATGGGGCGAGTGCATTGCCGGCAGCGGTCCGCGCGGATCCATGAATTCGAGTTCGCCGCCCAGCGATGCATCGGCGGCGATGCCGCCGTCGTCGACATAGTAGACGCCCGACCAGTAGGCGCCGGGGTGCGCGTGGAATTCATTGCCGTCGCCGCTGCGGTTGACGTTGGCCCACATGTTGGCGGCCCATGTCCCGGTAGCGCAGCCCGGACCATTGCCGACGTTGCCCTTGCGATCGGTCGTCACGCGGTTGGCGAGGTTGCGGCCGATGGCCAGCAGCTTGATGGCCGGGGCGCCGCCCCAGCGATCCATGTCCCGGCTCGACTGCCAGCCGCCCAGGTTGGAATGCTGCGTGCTGGGCTGGCATTGCTGGCGTTTCTCGATGACCTGGCGCAAGTCGGCATTGAGCGCTGCCGCATCCGGCACCTCGGTGACGATGAGCGGCGTGGGAAACAACAGGGAAATCTCAGGCGCGATGCTCAAGCTCTCAGCCTCATTTCCACCGGAACGCGAGGAATACTGGGGACTACGCTACGCACGCGAATAGCAATGCTCGATACCGGACGCCGGGAGAAACGCGCGGCAACCATCTGCTGCGAAGCAGGGGCAGAGCAGAGAACTTGTTCATCTTAAGGCAGGGTCGCGGCCTGCTGCAATCGTTTTGAAACGCGGCAGGCCAGGCCGCCGGCGCCTCTGACAGCCCGTTGCTTTCCCCTTTATCTGCCCTCGTCGCCGGCGTCGGACAGGAGGCGATGGACCTCGTGCAGGTCGGCGGCCACGGCGGCGCAGAGGCGCGTGATGTCGGCGGTCGGCTCGAGCAGATCGGGAACCATGACCGTCATCATGCCCGCCGAGGCGGCGGACCGGACGCCGTTGTGCGAGTCTTCCAGGGCGAGGCAAAGCCGCGGCTCCACGCCCAATCGTTCGGCCGCCTTCAGGAACGGATCGGGCGCGGGCTTGTGTTGCGCGTAGTCGCCAGCCGCCACGATATGGTGAAATCGGCCGGCCAAGTCGTGCACCTCGAGGTGATGCTGGACCGTCGGGTGCGCCGAGGTGGTGGCGATGGCGCGCGGCAGGTGCCGCTCGTCCAGCAGATCGAGCAGTTCGAGAACGCCGGACTTCAGGAACTGGCGCGAGTCGACGAGCCCCTGAAAGTTTTGCCGCGCCACGGCCCGAAGCTCTTCGGCCGGAAAGGCCGCGCCATAGTGATCGAGAAGAAGGCCGCGGATTACTGGCCAATGCGAACCCACCGTCGTGCGGAAGAACGGGCGACCCATGTCGTAGCCCAGGCTGGTGGCCGCTGACAGGGTCGCTTCCTCGTAGAGGCTTTCGGTGTCGAACAGCAAACCGTCCATGTCGAAGACGACGGCGACGGGTTTTCGCGGAAGTCTCATGGCTGAATGCCAACCAACATTTTGCGGTAGCGTGCCACGATCGCGTCGCGGTCGCGATGCCTTCCCTGCTGGACTACGGGAATGCCGCCGCGATAGACGGTCTTGATCGCCGCGTTGTCGGCGGCGAACAGCCAGGAATCGAGCGCGCGGTCGTCGCGATACCCGTCGGCGTGCAGCACCACGAAGTCGGCGCGGTTTCCGGGAGCAATGGCGCCGACGGGTGCCCCCACGGCCCAGGCGCCGCCCAGGAGGGCTTCGTCGATCAGGCGCCGGCCGGTCGAGCGCGCGGCCTCGCCCAGCACGTTGCGCCGCCGGTGCATCAGGCGCTGGCCGTATTCGAGCGTGCGCAGTTCGTCGGCGGCGGAGATGCGGACCAGTGAGTCCGAGCCGATGCCGAAGCGACCGCCGGCCGCGAGCAGTGCCGGCGCGTCGAACAGCCCGTCGCCGAGATTGGCTTCGGTGATGGGGCAGAGCCCGACGATCGCCTGTGCCTTGGCGATGCGCGCGATCTCCTTGGCGTCGGCATGCGTGGCATGGACCAGGCACCATCGCCGCGCATCGTCTTCGCGCACATCGTCTTCGATCTTGTCGAGCAGCAGATCGACCGGCCGCCGGCCATGCGCCGCGAGGCAATCGTCGACTTCGCGCGTCTGCTCGGCGACATGGATGTGCGCCGGCTGGCCGCGCCATGTGTCAGCCGCCCATGCGAGGTCGTCGAGGGTGACGGCGCGCAGCGAGTGGGGGGCGATGCCGATGACGCCGCCGGGGACGCGGGTTTCCATCAGCCGTGCATAGGCGGCACGGTCGCAGACGAAGCGGCGCTGGCCTTCGCTGGGCGGTTGGCCCAGGAAGCCGCTCTGGCGGTAGAACACCGGCAGCAGGGTGAGGCCGATGCCGGCGGTGTCGGCGGCGGCCACGATGCGCTCCGACATCTCGGCCACATTGTCGTAGGGCCTTCCGTCGGGCTGATGATGGAGATAGTGGAACTCCGCCACCCAGGTGAAACCCGCCTCCAGCATTTCCATGTAGGCGAAGGCCGCGATCGCTTCCAGGTCGTCGGGCGAGAGCCGCTCGACGAAGCGGTACATCGTCTCGCGCCAGGTCCAGAAGGAATCGGATTGGGTGCCGCGCCGTTCGGTGAGGCCGGACATGGCGCGCTGGAAGGCATGGCTGTGCAGGTTGGGCAGGCCCGGCACCACCACGCCCGAGATGCGGTCGGCGGCCAGTTCGGGAGTGGCCAGTCCGGGGCTGGCCTCCTCGATGCCGGCGATGATGCCATGGTCGATCCTGACCACGACATCGTGCCGCCAGCCCCATTCGCCCGAGGAGGTCGGCATCAGCGCCGTTTCGAGGTGCAATTTACTCGCCATGCGATGGCTTGTACGGTATCGGCCGGCACCTGTTGAGGGGGAATTCATGAAGTTCATTGCTCTGGCCGCGGCTGCGGTCTTCGTTGCGGGGGCCGCGCAGGCCCAGCAGTTGGCACCCAGCCCGACGCTCGACGCCATCAAGGCGCGCGGCCACATCGAATGCGGCGTGCATCTCGGCCTGCCGGGCTTCTCCTTCGCCAACGACAAGGGCGAGTGGACCGGCCTCGACGTCGACTACTGCAAGTCGCTGGCCGCCGCGGTGCTGGGCGACAGCACCAAAGTGAAATTCACGCCGACCTCCGTGCAGCAGCGCTGGGCGGTGCTGCAGTCCAGCCAGGTCGACCTGCTGTCGCGCAACACCACCATCACCTTCTCGCGCAACGCCACGCTCGGCGTGAACTTCCAGGGCATCAACTTCTACGAGGGCCAGACCTTCGTGGTGCGCACCAAGGCCAAGGTCGCGGCGGTCAAGGATCTGGCCGACGCCACGATCTGCGTCGCCGCCGGTTCGACCGAAGAGAAGATGGCGGCCGACTGGTTCCGCGAGCGCAAACTCAAGGTCACCATCATCAACTTCCAGAAGAACGACGATGCCATCTCGGCCTACGACCAGGGCCGCTGCGACGCCTATACCGCGGGCGTGGGCGCCCTGGCCGGCCAGCGCATCAAGTTCAAGAACCCGGCCGAGCACCAGATCCTGACCGAGATCATCTCCAACGATCCGCAGGGACCTGTCACGCGCTGGGGCGATGAGCGCTGGCAGCTGGTCGTGCGCTGGGTGCTGAACGCGCAGATCGCGGCCGAGGCGCTGGGCGTCACCTCCAAGAACGTCGACGAGATGAAGGCCAAGTCGACCAACGCCGAGGTCCGTCGTCTGCTCGGTGTCGAGGGCAAGTTCGGCGCCATGATGGGCCTGTCGGACGACTGGGCTTTCAACCTCATCAAGCAGGTCGGCAACTACGGCGAAAGCTACGAGCGCACTGTCGGCATGGGCTCGCCGCTGAAACTCCAGCGCGGCGCCAACGCGCTGTGGACCAAGGGCGG
>JAUXST010000148.1 GCA_030679805.1 Reyranella sp.
CCTCGCCACGGCGGGCACCCGTCCCCAGCAGGAACACGAGGAAGCTCCTGAGGTGTTCGGGGCAGGCCTCTAGTAGAGCCTTCTCCTCGGGCTCGCTAAGGAACCTCAGCTTGGCATTGTTGACCTTGAGGCTCTTGATCGCCGGCAGCTTGGCCAGCGCTCCCCATTCGAAGTGCGCCTTCCGCAATACGGCCTTGAGAACGTCTAGGTATCGGTTGATGGCGGCCGGCCTGAGGCCTCGGGGCGTCGCCTGCTCCCCTTCACCTACCGTTGCCCCCTTGGTCTTCTTTGGTTGTCCCTGGTGGCCCCCAGCGAGCAACCCATCGCGCCACTTATGCGCAACCGGCGAGGTGATCCGGTCTAGCGTCGTGTCGTGCCCGAAGGCCTCACCCAGGCGCTTGAAGATAGACAGCTCTCGGGTGCCATCCGACCTCCCAAGGGCCACCACGGTCTCAGCGTAGCGCCGCATGGCCTCCGCGAGGGTCATCTCGACGTGGCCGCCCGCCTGCCGCTCCTTGAGCTGCTGCCGTAGCTGGCGCTCCTCCTCCTCAGCCTCCCGCTTCTTGGGCGTGCCGCTGGTCTGCCGGATGCGGTGGCCTCTCAGCTCGAACTCAATGACGTAATTGGGGGAGCCGGGCCGAAGGTAGACGGTCATAGGGCCTACTCCGGGAGCGTTTGGCGGGAGGAGTCCCCCCAAAAGTCCCCGCAGTGGGTGACAGGTTCGCCGACTCGGGTCAAACGACCCGCATTTAGTTCAATGTTTACTGGATGTTTTTGGTGGGCGATGACGGTTTCGAACCGCCGACCCTCTCGGTGTAAACGAGATGCTCTACCGCTGAGCTAATCGCCCGACGGCGTCCTCCTAGCATGGAGAAGACGGGGGCTCTAGTTGATCGCGTCCTTGAGGGCCTTGCTCGCCTTGAAACGCGGCACGTTCGCCGCCGGAATTTTGATCTTCTCACCCGTCTGAGGATTGCGTCCCTCGCCCGCCTTGCGCCTGGATACCTGAAACGTCCCGAATCCGACCAGCAAGACCTTTTCTTTCTTCTTCAAGGACTTGGTGACGACGGTCAGAATGGCATCGACAGCATTTGCCGCATCCGTCTTGGACAGGTTAGTCGAAGCGGCGACGGCGGCGATCAGATCGTGCTTGTTCACGGGCGAGCCCCTGCATGGTCCGGCAGCCTCAAGTGTAAGGGCGGCCTGAAAACGACGTCAACGCCCAATACCATATTTTGTGGGGCGGCCAGTCACAAGGCGCATAAGTTGCGCCCAAACGCAGCGAAGCCCCGGACTACCCCGGGGCTTCGCGTCGCTTCGATAAGGTCGCTCAGTGCGCCCGAATGGCCTCGGTTCCTTCGGCCGGCTTGGCGGCGACGGCCTCGAGATCGTTCGGCCACTCAATGGCAACCAGTGGCTTGACCAGCGCCTTGGCCAGAACCTCGTCGACGGTTGAAACCGGGACGATTTCCAGCCCCTTTTTCACGTTGTCCGGAATCTCCGGGAGATCGCGCTCGTTCTCCTTGGGAATGAGCACGGTCTTGAGACCGCCGCGCAACGCTGCCAGCAACTTCTCCTTGAGGCCGCCGATCGGCATAACCCGGCCGCGCAGGCTGATCTCACCGGTCATGGCAACATCCTTGCGCACCGCGACGCCGGTCAACGCCGAGACGATCGAGGTGATCATGCCGACACCCGCCGACGGGCCGTCCTTGGGCGTGGCACCTTCCGGCACGTGCACATGGATGTCGCGCTTTTCGAAGATGTTATGCTTGATGCCGAAGGTCGCGGCGCGCGAGCGGATGTAGGCGTTGGCCGCCTGCACAGACTCCTGCATGACGTCGCCCAGCTTGCCGGTAACGGTGACGCGACCACGTCCCGGAACCAGCACGGCCTCGATCTGCAGCAGCTCGCCGCCGACCTCGGTCCAGGCCAGACCCGTAGTGATGCCGACCAGATCCTCAAGCTCGGCCTCGCCGTAACGGAAGCGGCGTACGCCAGCGAACTTGTCGAGGTTCTTGCGGCCGATCTTCACCTTGGAAGTCCCCTTCATGAGGATTTCCTTCACCGCCTTGCGAGCCAGGTTGGCGATCTCGCGCTCCAGATTGCGAACGCCGGCCTCGCGCGTGTAGTAGCGCACGAGATCGCGTACGGCGTCGTCATGGATATCGAGCTCGCCTTCCTTCAGGCCATTAGCCTCGACCTGCTTGGCGATCAGGTGCTTGCGGGCGATCGCCACCTTTTCATCCTCGGTGTAACCGGCCAGCCGGATAATCTCCATGCGGTCCATCAGCGGCTGCGCCATGCGCAACGAGTTCGCCGTAGTGATGAACATCACATTCGACAGGTCGTAGTCGACCTCGAGATAGTGGTCGTTGAACGAGCTGTTCTGTTCCGGATCCAGGACCTCGAGCAGCGCCGACGACGGGTCGCCACGGAAATCTGCGCCAAGCTTGTCAATCTCGTCGAGCAGGAAGAGCGGGTTCGACGACTTCGCCTTCTTCATGCTCTGGATGACCTTGCCCGGCAGCGAGCCGATGTAGGTCCGGCGATGGCCGCGGATCTCCGCTTCGTCCCGCACGCCGCCCAGCGACATGCGCACGAAATTGCGTCCCGTGGCCTTGGCGATCGACTTGCCGAGCGAGGTCTTGCCGACGCCCGGAGGACCGACGAGGCAGAGGATTGGGCCCTTCATCTTGTCGACCCGCTGCTGGACCGCGAGATATTCGAGGATGCGCTCCTTGACCTTCTCGAGGCCATGATGATCGGCGTTGAGAATCTCCTCGGCGTACTTCAGGTCCTTGATGATCTTGGTCGGCTTGCGCCACGGAATCGACAGCAGCCAGTCTAGGTAGTTGCGAACCACCGTCGCTTCGGCCGACATCGGGCTCATGGTCCGAAGCTTCTTCAGCTCGGTATTGGCCTTCTCGCGCGCGTCCTTGGACAGGCGCGTCTTGCGGATGCGCTTCTCCAGCTCGGAGACCTCGTCGCGACCGTCCTCGGTCTCGCCAAGCTCCTTCTGGATCGCCTTCATCTGCTCGTTGAGATAGTACTCGCGCTGCGTCTTCTCCATTTGGCGCTTCACGCGATTGCGGATCTTCTTTTCCACCTGCAAGACGCCGATCTCGCCTTCCATCAGGCCGAGGATGCGCTCCAGACGCTTGGAGACCGAATCGAGTTCCAGCAACTGTTGCTTCTCGGCCACCTTGAGCGCCAGATGCGCCGAGATCGTGTCGGCGAGCTTGGCCGGCTCCTCGATCTTGTTGATTGAGACGACAACTTCGGGCGGCACCTTCTTGTTCAGCTTCACGTAGTTTTCGAACTCCGAGACCACGGTCCGTGCTGCAGCCTGAAGCTCGGCCGATTCGGCCGCTGTCTCTTCCATCTCGACCGCCCGCGCCTCGAAGAAATCGGCGCGATCGGTATAGCCGGTGACGCGCACGCGCCGCCCGCCCTCGACCAGGACCTTGACGGTGTCATCGGGCAGCTTGAGGAGCTGGAGAACCGTACCGAGCGTGCCGATGGTGTAGATGTCTTCCGGGCCCGGATCGTCTTGGCTAGCGTTCTTCTGGGCGATCAGCAGGATCTGCTTGTCGTCCTTCATCACCTCTTCGAGTGCCTTGACGCTCTTCTCGCGGCCGACGAAGAGCGGAACGATCATGCCGGGGAACACGACAATGTCGCGCAACGGCAGGACCGGGTAGATAGTTCCTTGAATGGGGGCGTTCATGATGCCTCACAACGTACGCTGTTAGAGCTACTCGCCCCTCGGCCGCGATCCCCGAAATGGGCAATCCACGGCGCAAAATGACGCGCACTCATCAGCAAAGATTGGCCTGAACAGGGGGTTGTTCAAGCCCCGTCGGGGATCGCCGGCGACAGGCATCGCCGACGCAGCAAGACTCAGGCCGGCGCGGCAGCGATGCCCTCTTTGCGCTCACCGTGCACATAGAGCGGTTGGGCCCGCCCTTCGATTACTTCGCGATTGATCACGACTTCCTCGACCCCGTCGAGCGACGGCAGGTCGTACATCGTGTCCAGAAGCACCGTCTCCATGATCGAGCGCAGACCACGCGCGCCAGTCTTGCGCAGAATGGCCTTCTGCGAGACAGCCCGCAGCGCGTCATCGGTGAACTTGAGCTTGACGCTCTTCTCGCGGCCGACGAAGA
>JAUXST010000094.1 GCA_030679805.1 Reyranella sp.
ACAAGCCACCCATCGTCGTCACTGCCCCGCCGCCCTCGCATATGATGGCGGCGCTCGTGGCCTGCGGCTTCACTCCTTCGACTTGACCCAGATGCGGAGCCTGTCGCCGATTTCGTAACCGGCGTCGCGGGCCGCCTCGAGCTCGTCGCCGGACTCGTAGCCGACCAGCGGCAGCCGCGGAAAAGTCTGGGCGGCCAGAAGGGCCAGTGCACGCCACACGGCGCGCGCATCGGCGGCAGCGGCCACGACGTTGGACAATCCGACGACGCCCTCGGCGCGGTAGAACATGCCGCCGGCCACGACCTGGAAGCCGCGACGTCCCGTGAACATCGCGAAATCGGGATCGCCGAACGGCAGTCCTGCCGCTCCCTTGGTCTCGCGCTGCCAGACGATGTCCGACGATGGGTCAGCCAAGGGCATGACATTCCGAATCCAGCGCGCCTCGAACAGCACCTCGAAGCCCTGGCGCGAGAGGTCGAGGGTGCGAAAGCTGTCCTTCACCGACCAGCGGCCGGGCAGGTTCGACTTCAGCAGGATGTCGATGGCCTCGCGCTGTTCGGCCAGCACCGTCTTGTCGGGCTGCAGGGTCACGACATTGGGATAAAAGCGCGGCACCGACTCGGCATTGACCCAGCTGTGCAGCAGGAAGCGGCCAGGATGGCCATGCGCGCGGCAAACCGCGTCGCACCAACGCGCGTTGTTGACCGCCGCCGGGAGGGTGAAATCCTTCAGGCGCGCACTTCCTCTCGCTGGAAGATCACATAGGCCGCGGCAAATACCACGATCATGCCGGCGATCAGCCCGGTGACCTGGGGCCAGATCAGGACCAGGCTCTGGTCCAAGGGCAAGGGTGCCCCCATGATCGCGCCGCGCATTTGCGCCGGCAGCATGGGCCCGAGCGTCCGGGTCTCCGGACTCAGCAGGCCGAGCACCGCCTCGCTGAACAGCGTGCCTGGCGACAGGCGCATCAGCGCGAGGCCCAGCCCCTGGGCCGCCAAATATTCATCCGCACTCCTGATCTCGCTCGGCATCAGCCCCACCAGGATCGCCGAGGCAAGCTGCGGCCAGAGCAGGAAGAAGAAGAGCCAGAGGCCCAGCGCGCACAACGCCGACGTGGCGGTCGACCGGAAGATCACGGAAAACAGCATGGAGACCGCGAGCCAGACGCCGCCATAGGCGATCGCCACCACCAGGAAGCCGATACCGCGGGCCACTTCGACGCCGCGCGGCGGCACGCCCAGCAGCAGCAGGCCCGCGCCGAAGACGATCAGCCAGAGTGCCACGAGCGCCACGGCCAGGGTGGCGAGGCCCGCCAGGAATTTTCCGAGCAGGAGCG
>JAUXST010000164.1 GCA_030679805.1 Reyranella sp.
GACGCCCGACGCCTTCATGGAGCCGGAATGGATCGTCCATCCCAACGGCGCGCTGGGCATGATGGCGATCCATGCCGTGGCCGAGAACCCCAGGGAGACGGCGAAGGCGCTGAAGGCCTCCTGGGGCGGCCAGATCGAGGAGATTTTCGACGGCTGCATGATGGTCAAGGCGGGCTCGGTGGAGCTGCTGATCTGGTCGCCGCTCGCCTACCAGCTCGAATACAAGGCGCTCGAAGTCATGCCACCGCAGGAAATGCCTTCCATCGTCGGCGCCGCCATCGCCGTCGAACGCTCGCGACCGCTGCAGGCGCTGCTGCGCGCCAACAACATCGCCTTCCAGCTCACCGAGGGCGACCGCGTGCTGGTGGCGCCCGAACAGTCGGGCGGCCTGATGTTGGAGTTCATGCCGCAGACCTGATGGTCGGATCGGAGCATCTGCAAAGGATGACGGCGTCCTGATCATGGCAGGACGGCCATTGACCAGCGATATCCTCCTTGTCCATCGGGCTCATCCCGAAGCGAGGAGTAACGACATGACCAGCAAACACACCGGAGCCTGTTTCTGCAGCGCGGTGGAGATCGAAGTAGCGGGCGCGCCCGAAGCGATGGGTTATTGTCACTGCAGTTCCTGCCGCTCCTGGTCGGCCGGACCGGTGAATGCCTTCACCCTGTGGAAGCCCGCGAACGTGAAGGCCACCAAGGGCGCCGAATTCGTCGGCCACTTCAAGAAGACCGATCTCAGCGACCGCCAGTTCTGCACCAAGTGCGGCGGCCACATCATGACCGATCACCCGCCGATCAGCCTGATCGACGTCTATGCCGCCACGATCCCGAGCGTCACCTTCACGCCGGGCGTCCACGTCAACTATTCGGAGACGGTGCTGCGGATGAAGGATGGGCTGCCCAAGCTAAAGGACTTCCCGGCCGAACTGGGCGGCTCCGGCCAGGCCCTGCCGGAATAACGTCCCGTCGAAGCTGTGCGGCAGCCCTCGCGTGCTACGGCGCCATCCAGCGCCGCCACGCGGGGCTGGCAAGAACGATCTCGGCGAGGCGGCCGTAGCCGCCGGCGCCGGGATGCGCGCCATCACCGGCACCGGCTTCGTCGAGCCATAGCGGCGTTGCCATCAAGGCATCGAATACCGAGAGATAAGGCACGGCCAGGCCGGCGCAGAGCTCAAAAAACGCGCCATCGAGGTGCACCGCGCGTTTGCGGGCCTCGGACGATACGATCGGCGCGAGTCCGACCATGAAGACCGGCCAGCGCGCCTTCGCTTCGCCCAGTATCGCTTCGCAGTTGGCAAGAGAATCGGCAGGCGTCACTTCCTGCACGCAGTCGTTCACGCCGAAGGAGAACACCACCCGGCCCGCGAACTCGGCCGGCAGCCGGCGCGTCACTTCTTCATTCCAGCGTGCCCCGACTTGCGCCGAGGTGTCGCGACGAATGCCGAGATTGTAGCCGGTGAGTTCGGCCCGCCGCGTCCGCTCGTCGCGCAGCACGCGGCCGACCCAGCCGAGATACTCCGGATCACCGGTGCCGTTCACGATACTGTCGCCGACGAAGCAAATACGCATCGGAATGCCCCCTAGAACGCTGGAACCGGTGCCTGGGGCACGTCTTTCCAGAAGTCAGGGTCGTGGCCGAAGAACAGCTTGGCGCCGCCCCGCTCCAGCGCCTCGAGACGATCGAGCGAGGCCAGCATCTCGGCCCGGTCGTAGACGAAGCGCGGCAGCCGGCGCTCGCGCAAGGTGCGGCAGAAATAGCAGGCGTCGCCGGTCAGCACGATCTCGCCGGCCTCGGTGCGGACTTTCAGCGACTGGTGGCCGGGCGTATGGCCGTAAGTCGGAATGCAGACCACGCTGCCGTCACCAAACAGGTCGTGCTCGCCCTCGACCTGCTTCACCGGATGGCCGTGGTCGAAGTCGGCCTTGAAGAAGCCCACCTTGGCCGCCGTCTCGGGATCCTGCGCCGCCTGCCATTCGCGTTTCTGCACCACCATGGTGGCGTTGGGCACCAGCTCGTTGCCGCCGGCGTGATCGAAGTGCAGGTGCGAGTTCACGATGAAGTCGACCTTGCCCGGATCGCGGTCGATGGATTCCAGTCGCGACTTCACGTCGTCCTGGGTGCCGTACTGCTCGAAGCCGAAGATGCGCGCCACGCGTTCGCCCAGCCTACCGGCCGCGTCGGTGCGGCATTGCGGATGCATGCCGGTGTCGAACAGGGCGCGGCCCTTGGGATGCTCGATGAGGTAGGACGGAATCGGCAGCGCCACCGAGCCGTCCTCACCTTCGATCATGTCTTTCAACCGGCCGACCAGCCGCCCGCAGGTCATGGCGTAGAGCTTGGCGACCATCGCGGCCTCCTCAGGCGTCCAGTGCCTTCTTCAGGAGTTCGTTCACGATCTTGGGGTTGGCCTTGCCGCCAGTCGACTTCATCACCTGGCCCACGAACCACCCCATCAGGGTGGGCTTGGCCTTGTAGGCAGTGACCTGGCCCGGGTTGGCGTCGATCACCGCCTTGATGGCGGCCTCGATGGCGCCGGTGTCGGTCACCTGCTTCAGGCCCCGCTCTTCGACCAGCACGGCCGGGTCCTTGCCCGTCTCTTCCATGGCGATAAAGAGGTCCTTGGCGATGCGGCCCGAGATCGTGCCGTCGGCCTGCAGGTCGAGCAGCTTGCCGAGATGCTCCGCTTTGA
>JAUXST010000173.1 GCA_030679805.1 Reyranella sp.
AGTGCGGCGTGAAGACCAGCGAAGGCGTCTTCGAGTGCGGCGATCTTTCGTTGCAGCGGGGCGGCACGCTGAAGAACGCCCGGATCGTCTACAAGACTTACGGCACGCTTTCCGCCAAGCGCGACAACGTCATCGTCTATCCGACGAGCTATGGCGCGCAGCACACCGACATCGAATGGCTGGTCGACGTCCAGCATGCGCTCGACCCGTCGCGCTATTTCATCGTCATCCCCAACATGTTCGGCAACGGCCTCTCGTCCTCGCCGTCCAACGCCGCGACCAAGGCGGGCTTTCCGCGCATCACCACCTTCGACAACGTGACGCAGCAGCGCCGCCTGCTGGCCGAACTCTTCGGCGTCGCCCGCATAAAAATGGTCTATGGCTGGTCGATGGGCGCGCAGCAGGCCTATCACTGGGCCGCGCTGTTCGGTGCCGACGTCGAGCGCATCGTCGTCAACTGCGGCTCGGCCAAGACGGCGCCGCACAATTTCGTCTTCCTCGAAGGCGTGCGCACCGCGCTCCATGCCGACCCGCACTGGAACGGCGAATATTTTACAGCGAAGCCCGAAGCAGGTTTGCGTGCCATGGGCCGCATCTATGCCGGATGGGCGGCGAGCCAGACCTTCTATCGCCGCGAACTGTGGCGCGGGCTGGGCTTCACCAGTCTCGATGACTTCCTCGTGCGCAACTGGGAGGCCAACTACCTGCGCCGCGACGCCGACGATCTCCTGTGCCAGCTCTGGACCTGGCAGAACGGCGATATCTCGGCCAACGATCTTTTCCGCGGAGATCTCGAGATGGCGCTATCGAGCATCAAGGCCAAGGTGCTGCTGATGCCGTCGGCCACCGACCTCTATTTCCAGACCGACGACAACCGAGCCGAGCTGCCCCACCTCAAGGACGCGAAGCTGGTGGAAATCCCCTCGGTCTGGGGCCATCGTGCCGGCAACCCGTTCGCCAATCCCGAGGACGCAGCGTTCATCGATGCCCAGGTGGAGGCCCTGCTCAATGCCTGACGGTTTGTCCCCCAACGTCTTGCCGAGCGATGGCCTGGTGATCGTCGCCAAGCGCGACTGCCCGACTTGCGTGCTGATCGAGCCGGTGATGCAGAGTCTCGATCGCGCCGGCCCGCTGGCCGTGATCAGCCAGGACGACCCGGCGTTTCCCGCCGGTGTCGGCCAGGTGATCGACGACCACGAACTCGAACGCTCCTTTCGTCTCAACGTCGAAACAGTACCAACGCTGATCCGTCTGAAAGGCGGGCGCGAGGTCGACCGTACCGTGGGCTGGGATCGTGCCGAGTGGACACGGCTCGCCGGCGATGCGGCTGCGGGCGACGGGCTGCCGGCCTGGCAGCCGGGTTGCGGCTCCAAGAGCGTCGAGCCCGGCGTGCACGAGACCCTGGTGGCGCGCTACGGCGATCCTGGCCTCAAGGCACGCACCATCGCTGTCGGCGAATGGGACGACCCTATGGAGGCTTGCTTCGAGCGCGGCTGGAGCGATGGGCTCCCCGTCGTGCCGCCGACCGACGATCGCATCCTGCGCATGCTGGGCGGCACCGACCGCAAGCCCGGCGAAATCGTCGGCTTGATCCCGCCCAACCTCGCGCCCTGCACCGTCGAGAAGGTCGCCATCAACGCCGTGATGGCGGGCTGCAAGCCGGAATACATGCCGGTCGTGCTGGGCGTGCTGGAGGCGGCACTCGATCCGCTGTTCGTGCTGCATGGGCTGCTCTGCACGACGCATTTCTCAGGCCCGCTGGTCATCATCAACGGACCGGCGGCGAAGGCCGTCGGCATGAACTCCGGCATCAATGCGCTGGGCCAGGGCAATCGCGCGAATGCCACGATCGGGCGTGCCCTGCAGCTCATCGTGCGCAACGTGGGCGGCGGCCAGCCCGGCGGCATGGATCGCGCCACCCTGGGGAATCCCGGCAAGTACACCTTCTGCTTCGCCGAGGACGAATCCGATCCCGACTGGGAGCCGCTGGCGCAGCGGCGCGGCA
>JAUXST010000177.1 GCA_030679805.1 Reyranella sp.
TGTGCGGCCTGCGTGCGCGACGACGGCGCCGACGTCGTCATCCTGGGCGGTGCGGGTCTTGCGGGCTTGGCTGCCAAGCTGAAGGCCAAGATCGAAGTCCCTCTTCTTGATGGGGTTGCTTGCGCGATCTCCATGGCCGAAGGCCTCGCACTGCAGAAGCCGGTCAAGGCAACGCGCGGCACGCTCGCCCAGCCGGCGCCGGTCGAGAGCATCAATCTCTCCAAAGGCCTCGCAAAGCTGCTCGGATAATCCTAGGCTCCCGGCCATGCGGTTGGTCAGCTTTCGCCATGCGGGCGCACAGAAAATCGGTGTGGTCGTGGACGGCGGCATCGTCGATCTGTCAGCGCGGAGCGGCGGTCGCTGGACAAGTCTGCGCGCCGTCCTCGCCGCCAAGGCGCTGGATGAACTCGCCGCCGCGGCGAAAGGGGCGCCCGCCGACTTCAAGCTCGACGAGGTCGAGTGGCTACCGGTCATTCCCGACCCCGAAAAGATCCTCTGCATCGGCCTCAACTACGCGAGCCACGTCGGCGAAGTAGGACGGCAGCTTCCCACGGTTCCCAGCGTCTTCTCGCGCCTGCACAACACCCTTGTGGCGCAGGGCGGCAACATCGTGCGCCCCAAGGCCTCGATCGATTTCGACTTCGAGGGCGAGCTCGCCATCGTGATCGGCGAGCGCTGTCGCCACGTCTCGCGCGCCAGCGCCCTCTCCGTCGTCGCGGGCTACACCTGCTTCCTCGACGGCAGCGTGCGCGATTTCCAGAAGCACTCGGTGACGGCGGGCAAGAACTTCCCGGCGACCGGACCGCTCGGCCCGTGGATGGTGACGTCGGACGTGATCGCCGATCCGCAGCGGCTCGAACTCACCACACGGCTGAACGGCAAGACCGTGCAGCACGACACGACGGATCACATGATCTTCGACGTCGCCACCATCATCGAATACCTCTCGACCGTGACCTGGCTCGAGCCGGGCGATATCATCGCCACCGGCACGCCGGACGGCGTCGGCGCGGGCCGCAAGCCGCCGCTCTGGATGAAGAGCGGCGACAAAGTCGAGGTCGAGATTTCCGGCATCGGCACGTTGGGCGTCAATGTCGTCGACGAGTGAACCGATCGGCCTGCCGGCCGAGGTCGCCTCCGACACCAAATGGAACCGCGAGACCAAGGTGATCGCACTGATCGCCGTGGCGCATTTCGTCAGCCACGTGCACATCATGCTGCTGCCGCCGCTGTTCGGCGAAGTGCGCGAAGCCTTTGGCGTCAGCTTCATCCAGATCGGCCTGGCGCTGACGGTCTTCAATGTCGCCTCGGCGCTGCTGCAGACGCCGGCCGGTTTCCTGGTCGACCGCATCGGTCCGCGCGTCATGCTGACCGGCGGCTTGCTGCTGGGTGCCGCCGCCATCGCCGCTGCCGCCCTGCTGCCGGGCTACTGGTTCTTCGTCATCTCCTACGGTTTCCTGGGTGTGGCCAACACGGTCTATCACCCGTCCGACTACACGATCCTGTCGGCCACCGTCGACCACCGGCGGATCGGCAAAGCCTTCTCGATCCACACCTTCGCGGGCTACCTGGGCTCCGGCGTCACCCCTGCCCTGGTCCTGGCTTGTGCCGCGATCTGGGGCTGGCGCGGCGGCTTCCTGTTCGCCGCGGGCCTCTCCTTCGCCATCGCCCTGCTGGTGATCGTGGCCGGCAGCATCCTGCCGCGCGTCGTGCACAAGCCCGGCCAGACGCCGGCGAAGGGCCCCTCTTCCGATGGGACCAAGGTCGGCTTCGGCCTGCTGCTGAGCGCGCCGATCCTGCGCAACCTGCTGTTCTTCTTCTGCCTCGCCATGGCCAATGGCGGCATCCAGACCTTTACCGTGGTCGGCATGGGCGCCATCCACGGCACGCCCTTCTCGGTGGCGAACGTGGCGCTGTCGGGCTTCCTGCTGATGAGCGCCGGCGGCGTGCTGCTGGGCGGCATCATCGCCGACCGCACGCCGCATCACGAGCGCGTCGCCGCCATCGGGTTCGCCTGCACTTCGACCATGGCCATCCTGATGGCGTGGGTGAACATGCCGGCCGCCGCGCTGATCGGCGTCATGTCGCTGGGCGGGTTGCTCAACGGCATGATCCAGCCGTCGCGCGACATGATGGTGCGCGCCGTCACCCCACCCGGGTCGTTCGGCAAGGTGTTCGGCTTCGTCAGCACCGGCTTCAACCTGGGCGGCATGGTTGCCCCCCTGCTCTACGGCTGGCTGATGGACCAGGGCGAGCCGCGCGCCATCTTCATGATCGTCGTCGGATTCATCCTTCTCGCGCTGGTGACCGCGATCACCCGCGCCAAACCACCAGGAAACACCGCATGGACTCGCTAGCGCCCGCCACCACCGGCACCAAGGCCGAAGCTCTCGCCCAGCGCTACGGCGCCGACGCGCTCAAGGATTGGCAGGGGCCGCCAGCCGGGCCGTGGAACGAGACCATCGCCCTCATGCTCGATCACCGTTCGGTGCGCGGCTACAAGCCCGACCCGGTGCCGCCCGGCACGCTGGAGACGCTGATTGCCGCGGCGCAATCGGCCGCTACCAGTTCCAACATGCAGTGGTGGTCGGCCATCGCCATTACCGATCCGGACAAGAAGAAGGTGCTGGCCGAGATCGCCGGCGGCCAGAAGCATATCGAGCAGTGCCCGCTCTACATCGCCTGGGTGGCCGACATGTCGCGCAATGCGCGGATCTCGGAGGCCGAGAAGACCGACTTCGAATGCATGCCCTGGCTCGAAACCTTCATGGTCGCCTGCATCGATGCCGCCCTCGCCGCCCAGAATGCCGTGGTGGCCGCCCAATCGATCGGCCTGCGCACGGTCTATATCGGCGCCATGCGCAACGACCCGGTCCGCGTCGCCGAGCTGCTCGGCCTGCCGCCCCAGTCCTTCGTCGTGTTCGGCCTCTGTGTCGGCTACGCCGCCGACAACAAGGCCGAAGGCGAGGTGAAGCCGCGCCTGCCGCAATCCATCGTGCTCCATCATGAACGCTACGACGCCGCCCAAGAGACGGCCCGCCGCACCACCTACGATGCGGAAATGAGCAAATTCTCGGCCCGTCACGAGCTGCAGGCCGCGACCTGGACCCAGCGGGTGCTGAACCGGCTGGGGCCGCTCAAGTCGATGAACGGCCGCGAGACGATCCGCGCCTCGCTGAAGAAGCTCGGCTTCGAGATCAAATAGCGTCACCGAAAGAGGACGCAGGACTGTCACTTTCGCAGCCGTCCACAAATCGCGAAAAGCCAGCCGCGGCGGGCTTTGCCAATTCTGGACAGGCGTTTTCAAACCGCGGCCGAAGAGCCGTGCCGTCCAGCCGGTGTCCACAAGTAAAAAGGCCGACGCGGAAAGCGCCAGCCTGAACGAAATTAAAGCCCGATCCTGCTGAACCTGCAACTCACATTTACGTGAGCAACTGCTGGCACTGCTGGCAGGGCCGAGGCCGAATCGCCGCCGCTTGACCAGGATCAAGGCGCGGCCGGCCGGCCCGCCTGCATCCTTTTGCCTTGACGACGATCGAAAGGGATCGGTTCATGGCCGCAGCGGAACCCCTCCACGACATCGCCCATCTCGGCGGCGTCGAACTCTTCACGCCGCTACCGGACCCCAGCCTGTGGTACTTCCGTGACCTCCTCGGCATGGAGGTCGCCCATACGGCCGGGTCGAGCGTCTACCTGCGCGGCTACGGCGACCATGCGGCGAGCACGCTCAAGCTGACGGCGGCGCCCAAGCCCGGCGTCGGCTGCGTCTCGTGGCGCGCCATGAGCCCGGCGGCGCTCGAACGTCGCGCGCAGGCCATCGAGGCGGCGGGCCTCGGCGTCGGCTGGACCAACGGCGACTTCGGGCGCGGCCGCAGTTACCGCTTCCACGATCCCGACGGCCACCTGATGGAAATCTACTACGAGGAGCAGAAGTTCGTGGCGCCGCCGGAGCTGCGCTCGACGCTGAAGAACCAGCCGCAGAAATACACTGGCCGCGGCGTCGGCGTGCGCCGCACCGACCATCTCGCCCTGCTGGCCGGCGACGTCGGCCGCAACCGCCGCTTCGCTCAGGAGCTGCTGGGCTTCCAGCTGCGCGAGCAGGTGATCTTCGAGGAGGGCAGGAACGAGATCGGCTCGTGGATGAGTCCGACCGCGGTGCACCACCAGCTCGCCTACGTGGTCGACGTGAAGGGCGGGCACGGCCGCCTGCACCATTTCTCGCTGTGGGTCGACAATCGCGAGGACGTGCTGCGGGCCGCCGACATCCTGGCCGAGAACCACATCTTCATCGAAGCCGGCCCTTCCAAGCACAACAACTCGCAGGGCTTCTACCTTTATTCCTACGAGCCCGGCGGCAACCGCGTCGAAATCTATTCCGGCAGCTACCTGGTGTTCGCCCCGGACTGGGAGCCGGTGACGTGGAACGAACAGGAACGCGGCACCGGCACCTACTGGGGCGCCGCCCTGCCCGATAGTTTTATCCAATACGCCACGCCCGACATCGACGGCAAGGAGACGCCGGACGCTCCGAAACTGCCGGTGTTCTTCTGAGCGGCGACCCTGCGGATCAGCCTTCGAGCTTCTTGTCGTAGAACACCGACCATTTCACGTCAGGATAATCGAGCACCGGTCCGCAGCGCGTGAAACCCGAGCGCTCGTAGACCTTCCAGGCGGCATAGTGGCGGTCACCGGTCTCCAACACGAGACGCGTCAGCCCTTTGGACCGCGCCAGCACCTCGATGCGGCTAACGATCTCCTCGCCGATCCTGCGGCCGCGATGCGAGGGTCGCGTGTACATGCGCTTCACCTCACCGATGCCATCAGCATGGCGCTTGAGCGCCCCGCACGCCACCGCCGCACCATCCTCGCGGGCGATGAAGACAGTCGTGTCGGCATCCGCCATCTGCTCCACGGCCAGGTGATGGCAGTGCTCGGGCGGCGTCAGCTCCAGCAGGACGGCGTTCAGCTCGGCAATGAGCGTGCGGACCTCGTCCTGCAGCGGTGTCTCGACGGCGACGGAAATGGTCATTTTCTGGCAGCGTCCTCCTCGCAGACTTCAGGCGCCATAAAGCAGACACCGGTCGCGCCTGATCGTAGCGAGCCTGTAAGGATTGGTGATGTTGCGCTCGCGCACCAAGTCAACTGGCCGACCGAACAGCTCCGCCATCTCGTCCCGCAATCTGGCTACGTCGAACAGGCTCCAGTCGGCATCGGGTGCATACTCGACCAGCAGGTCGACGTCGCTGTCCGGACGCGCATCGCCACGCGCCTGCGAGCCGAACAGGGTCAGCTTGGCGATCTTCCAGCGGCGGCACAATGCGTCAAGCTTGTCCGGCGGCGGAGCGACGAACTCGGCCATGAAAAATTGTAGCATGTCGGCTGCCTCTCCCCAATCCGACGGGCCTGCCTGCCAAGCAGGCAGGCTCTACCAACTTGCTGGCAGCCTGGACGACGCTTATCTAGACCGCAGGATCAGGACGGAAACCGGCGACATCGCCTCCCTGGAGAGGTTGCGGGAGTGGTTGGCAAATGAACCGCGTCAGGCTTGAAGAGTTGGAGAAGGCACTGGACCGTCGAAAGGCCGAGCTGGGCTTTTCGGGCGGCGAATATGTGCTGCCCAACGCCGGCGCCAACCGCACCGCCGAAAAACGCAAGTTGCTGGAGGCGATCCGGGATGCCGCGTCCCGCGCGGGGAAGACGCCGGCTTTCGTGCCGGCGCCGTCCGGCATGCCGAAGACAAAGACCTAAGACGTCGAACGGAAGCTGCGGACGGAGCGGGCGTCGCCTCACGCGGCGATTTTCAGAGGCCGTGCACGCTCTATCCGGCCTCGCTCCCGCGGGCTGTGCAAAGCATTCCAAAGATCGGTGCGACGCTGGACATTCAACCAGAAGTCCGCCGTGTTGCCGAAGACGCGGGCCAGGATGAGAGCAGTCGACGCCGTCACGTTCCGCCGGTCGTTGCACAATTCGTTCACATGCTTGCGCTGAACGCCCATCGCCTTGGCGAGCGCACCCTGCGTCAGTCCCAGCGGCTGCATGAACTCTTCGATAAGGATTTCACCGACCGTGGCCGGCTTGCGCTTCGTAGTCAGCATGGTTCGCCTCGCTTCACCGGTAGCTATGGTCGTCGAGATAGACGTCCGCCGCTTCGCCCTTGCCACTGTCCCACCGGAACACCAGCCGCCATTGCCTGTTGACGCGGATCGAATGGAAACCCGCCAGATTGCCGCGCAGCTTCTCGAAATGATTGCTGGGCGGCACGCGCAAATCCTGATCGGTCGTCGCATCGTCGATCATCTGGAGCTTGCGGAACACCCGACTTTCGAGATCGGACGGAACCTTCCGTGACCGAACATCGTCGACGAAGAAGGCCCGTAACCACTCATCCCGAAAGCTCGTGATCATCAGAATGACCCTAGTTTAGCCCTATGTACCACTCTATAGTACAATGCACAAGGCGTCCCCGCACGATTGTCATGTTCCGCGGACTTTCACGGCTGTTCTATGATAGATGCCGCTCAACCGAAGGTTGCTCGCCCATGCTCCGCTCTGTCCTGCTAGCAATCTTGATTGGCGTGACAGCTGCCGGCTGCAGCAGTGAAACTCCGGCAGAGCATAACTTCAGTCTCGTCTCGACGGGTATGACGCGCGAGCATATGTCCCGATTGCTCGGCATTCCCTGGAAGACGGATTTGTCATTCAAGCCCAGTGGCTATCTGGCGCTGATGAAAAAGGATAGGCTGGATAATGTCTACAAGCCTGCTGAAGGCAGGCCTGGCGTCTGGTACGATGTAAGCTCGTCAGAGTTCGCCGCTTTGGGCCTGCGCGCCGGCGCCTCTATAGCCGACGTCGAAGCATCGTTAGGGCAGCCGGCCAGCGAGTGCTCCCTATACTACGTGAACGACGTCATCGGCCTCAAAGTGTGCTTCAAAGCAGGCCGAGTCCTTTCGAAGAACAAATATCACCTCCCGATAATCTAGGCGGGAATGTGCTTGTCGTTCACCCATGCGGCACCAAAATCTGCCGCACCGTCGCCACGTCCTGCAGGCGGTCGAAGCCCACGTTCAGCTCGTCGAAGCCGATGCGCTGGCTCACCATGCGATCAACCGGCAGCTTGCCCTGCTGGTAGAGCGCGATGAAGCGCGGGATGTCGCGCACCGGTACGCAGCTTCCCATGTAGCTGCCCTTGATGGTCTTCTCCTCGCTCACCAGCAGGCTCTGCTTGAACGAGAAATCGGCGACGATGGGCGAGAGGCCGGCCGACACCGTCGTGCCGCCCCAGCGTGTCACCAGATAGGCCGTCTCCATCGCCTTGATGGTGCCGGCGAGATCGAAGGCATAGTCGACGCCGCCGTCGGTGAGATCGCGCACCTGCTTCACATGATCGGCATCCTTGGCGTTCACCGTGTCGGTGGCGCCGAGCTGGCGGGCGAGGCCGAGCTTGTCGTCGGAGAGGTCGATGGCGACGATACGGCCGGCGCCCGCCAGCACCGCGCCCATCAGGCCGCTGAGGCCGACGCCGCCCAGGCCGACGATGGCCACCGAGCTGCCGGGCTGGATCTGGGCGGTGTTGACCACCGCGCCCACGCCCGTCACCACGGCGCAGCCGAACAGGGCCGCCACGTCGAGCGGCAGGCTCTTGTCGATCACCACGATCGAGCCGCGGTCGACCACGGCATATTCGGCAAAGCAGGAGACGCCGGATTGATGGTTCACCGGCTTGCCGTCCCTATGGAGGCGATGATTGCCGGAGAGAAGCTGGCCCGCGGCGCGCGGCGTGATCGAACGCTCGCAGATATAGGGCCGGCCTTCGAGGCAGCGCCGGCAACGGCCGCAGCTCACGTTGAAGGTGAAGCAGACATGATCGCCCACCTTCACGTCGTGCACGCCCTTGCCCAGCTCGACGATCTCGCCCGAGCCCTCATGACCCAGTACGATCGGCACCGGACGCGGCCTGTCACCATTGATGAGAGACAAGTCGGAGTGGCAGAGGCCGGCGCCGCCCACCTTGACCAGCACCTCGCCCTCGCCGGGCGGATCGAGATCGACCTCGACGACATGGATGGGCTTCGACTTGGCGAAGGGCCGCGGCGCACCGCAGACCGTGAGAACGCCGGCTTTCATTTTCATTATGCTATTCCTCCGTCGACCCGGACCAGCGATCCGGTGGTGAAGCTCGATTTGCTCGAGGCGAGATAGAGGGCCGCCGTCACGATCTCCTCCGGCTGGCCGCTGCGCTTGAGCGCCGCCGTCGGGTTGGCCTTGTGCTCTTCCGGCCAGGCCTTGGAAACATCGGTCAGGAAGCGACCGGGCGAGATGGTGTTGACACGCACCTTGGGCCCGTACTCGAAAGCGAAGGCCTCGGTGAGGGCGTTGAGCGCAGCCTTGGCACCGGCATAGGGCGCGATCTGCGGCCTCGGTCGCAGCGCGCCCGCACTCGAAATGTTGATGATCGAACCGCCATCGCCCTTGGCCATGCGGCTGCCGACCAGCGACATCAGCCGGAACGGCGCCTTGAAATTCAGCGACACGATGCGGTCGAAGAGCTGCTCGGAGGTTTCCAGCGACGAGGGCGCGAGCGGCGAGGAGCCGGCGTTGTTTACCAGGATATCGATCTTGCCGAAGGCGGCATAGGCCGCGTCGACCAGCCCATCCAGTTCCTGCCAATTGGCCACGTTGCAGGCATGGGTCGCGGCCTTGCGCCCCAGCGCGCGGACCTCGGCAGCGGCCTTGTCGCAGGTCTCGAGCTTGCGGCTGGTGACGAACACGTCGGCGCCGTGGGCGGCGAAGGCCTTCACCATCTGGTAGCCCAGCCCGCGGCTGCCGCCGGTGACGAGGGCGACTTTGCCGGTGAGGTCGAAGTAGTTGCTCATGGGGCGATCCCACCACAACAAGCAGCACACAACAACCGCGCCACCTCACCCTGCGGCACGTTCAGCGACGGCCGCTATGTCTTCAGGCGCGATCGATGCAGCCCGAATAGCAGCCGCGCTTTGCGTTGTGGACGTGGATGTAGGCGATGTCACGGTTGGCAAACAATCGCTCGATGACCGGCTCGAGGGATTGTCCTTCGACAACATCGGCATCAAGCATCATTCCCCGAGCGTCGTAGCCGCGCAGCGACAAAAGCCGCACCCGCATGACCTCAGGGACCTCGTTCACGCGATCATAAGGCTCTTCTGCACCCTCTCGTACGAATATCGCATGACTCGCATGGTATGGCGTGTTGGCCGGTTGGCAGACGTGATTGAGCAACAGCACGGTTTCCCCCGGCTCGGCATCGCGCATTTCGATGCGGTCCGGATAGCCGGGCTTCTTGTCCACGAGGTAGCGAGTGACGCCGTGCCGGGCAAGTTCACCTTCTGGCAATCCATAGAGGTGTCGGAAGGGTTCCGGCGAAAGCCCTTTGATGCGGAAGTCCATGATCTCCTCCTGTCGTATCTCGGCCAATTAGAGCCGGTTGGCCGCCACACGACTATCCGCTTCCGGCTTTGCAATTCAGGGCGCTTATATCGAGTATTCAGTGGCTGCTTGCGAAGAGTGGGCCTCGGCTTGGACACTGGCATGTCGCTTGCTTAGAATACTCCGGAGCGAAACAAGACGGTCGTTATGAGCATCCAAGTCGCGCTGCATCATCGAACGACCTACTGCTACGACCGGCCCGTGACGCTCGGCCCGCAGGTCGTGCGCCTGCGTCCGGCACCGCATTCGCGCACGCCGGTGCTGTCCTATTCGCTGAAAGTCACGCCGGCCGATCATTTCATCAACTGGCAGCAGGACCCGCAGGGCAATTACCTGGCGCGGCTGGTCTTCGCGGAGAAGACCGAAAAATTCGAGATCGTGGTCGATCTCGTGGCCGACATGTCGGTGATCAACCCCTTCGGCTTCTTCCTCGAGCCCGAAGCCGAGACCTGGCCCTTCGCCTACGACCCCGCACTCGCCGAGGAGATCGCGCCGTTTCGCAAGCTGGAACCTCCGGGGCCGCTGCTCAAGGCGTGGCTCGACAAGGTCGACGCCAAGAAGCTTCGCACGGTGGATTTCGTCGTCGGCCTCAATGCGCGGCTGCAGAAAGAGATCGGCTACATCGTGCGGATGGAGCCCGGGGTGCAGACCTGCGAGGAGACGCTGTCACTCGCCAAGGGCTCATGCCGCGACACCGGCTGGCTGCTGGTCACCATCATGCGCCACCTGGGTTTCGCCGCGCGCTTCGCCTCGGGTTACCTGATCCAGCTCAAACCCGACGAGAAGCCACTCGACGGACCCGAAGGCCCGACCGGCGACTTCACCGACCTCCACGCCTGGTGTGAAATCTATCTCCCCGGCGCGGGATGGATCGGGCTCGACCCGACCTCCGGCCTGCTGACGGGCGAAGGCCACATTCCGCTCGCCTGCACGCCCGAGCCGTCGAGCGCGGCGCCGATCGAGGGCGCGGTCGAGAAGTCTGAGGTCGAATTCGAACACGAGATGACCGTGGTGCGCGTGCGCGAGACGCCGCGCACGACCAAGCCCTACACCGACGAACAATGGACAACGCTGCTCAAGGTCGGCGAAGCGATCGAAAGGGATATCGCCAAGGGCGACGTGCGCCTCACCATGGGCGGCGAGCCGACCTTCGTCTCGGTCGACGACATGGATGGCGCAGAATGGAACACGCTGGCGTTGGGACCGGAAAAGCGCCGCCTGGCGGGCGTGCTGTTCCGCAAGCTCGCCAATCGCTTCGCCCGGAAGCCGCTGCTGCATTTCGGCCAGGGCAAATGGTATCCCGGCGAGCAGCTGCCGCGCTGGGCACTGGGCTGCTTCTGGCGCAAGGACGGCCAGCCGATCTGGCGTGACCCGCACCTCACCGCCGTCGAATCCAAACCTGTCGGCGCCACGCCGCAGGCGGCGCAACGCTTTGCGCTGGCCATCGCCGAGCGGCTGCAACTCAATCCCGGCTACCTCTTCCCGGCGTTCGAAGACACCTGGTACTACCTCTGGCGCGAGCGGCGCTTGCCGAGCAACGTCGCGGTCGACGCGGCCAAGGTGAAGGATCCGCTGGAGCGGGAACGGCTGGCGCGGGTCTTCGAGAATGGCCTTGAGGGCGCCGCAGGTTACGTGCTGCCGATCTCGCGCGAACACGGTGGCCGCAATGGCCATGGCGGGAATGGTAACGGACACGGCAATGGTCACGCGGGAAATGGACACGGGGGGCGTTGGCGCAGCGGGCCGTGGTTCCTGCGCACGGAGAAGTGCTACCTGATCCCCGGCGACTCGGCGCTGGGCTACCGCCTGCCGCTCGATTCACTGCCGTGGGTAGCGCCCGCGGATACCGACTTCATCGCCGCCCCCGATCCGATGGTGGTGTATCCCGACCTGCCGCCGCTCGACACCTTCCGGCGCGCCCCGGTGCTGCGCCGCCAGGAACGCGGGATCGCCCCCCACCCCAATGGCGACACCACCGGCGACGGCGATGCACGCCGCGAAGCCTGGCGCCGCGCACTGGCGCCCGACCTCGCGGGCCGGCCCGGCATCGGCGCGTCAGCCGGCGCCATCGTGCGCACGGCGATGTCGTTCGAGCCGCGCGACGGCCATCTCTATGTCTTTATGCCGCCGGTCGAGCGCACCGAGGATTATCTCGACCTGGTGGCGGCGGTGGAGGATACCGCCGAGGAACTGGGCCAGCCGGTCTTCATCGAAGGCTATCCGCCGCCGGGCGGCGATTCGCGGCTGCTGAACTTCAGCGTCACGCCCGACCCCGGCGTGATCGAGGTCAACATCCACCCCTCGGCGAGTTGGCCCGAACTCGTGGAGCGCACCGAGATCGTCTACGAGGAAGCGCGCACGACGCGGCTCGGCGCGCAGAAATTCATGATCGATGGCCGCCACACCGGCACCGGCGGCGGCAATCACTTCGTGCTGGGCGGTCCGTCGGCCCCCGACTCGCCGATGCTGCGCCGGCCCGATCTGCTGAAGAGCCTGTTGGGCTACTGGATCAACCATCCCTCGCTCTCGTACCTGTTCTCGGGCCTGTTCATCGGCCCGACCAGCCAGCATCCGCGCATCGACGAAGCGCGCAACGATTCGCTGCATGAGCTGGAGATCGCCTTCCGCCAGATCGCACCCGGCAGACAGACGCCGCCGTGGCTGGTCGATCGTGTCTTCCGCAACCTGCTGGTCGACGCCACCGGCAACGCGCATCGTACCGAGTTCTGCATCGACAAGCTTTTCACGCCGGACAGCGCCGCCGGCCGGCGCGGGCTGCTCGAACTGCGCGCCTTCGAGATGCCGCCGCACTGGCGCATGAGCGTGGCCCAGCAGGCGCTGCTGCGCGGCCTGGTCGCAAAATTCTGGGAACGCCCCTACGAGCGGCCGCTCAGCCGCTGGGGCACGCGCCTGCACGACGA
>JAUXST010000179.1 GCA_030679805.1 Reyranella sp.
GTGTCGATCGAATTCACCATGCCGATCTGGACCGCGATCCTCGCCGCCGCCTTTCTCGGCGAGCGCATCAACGGCTGGAAGGTCGCGTCGATCGTGCTCGGGCTTGCCGGCGTGGTCGTCATCGTGCGGCCGGTCGTCGGCGACATCGATCCCGGCCAGCTTGTCGCGCTCGGGGCGGCGGTCGCCTTCGGCATCTCGCTGACCATGACCAAGTCGCTGACGCGCCACGACAGCGCGACGACGATCATGTTCTGGATGCTCGCCGTCCAGTCGGTGCTGGGGCTCGTGCCGGCCGTGATGGTCTGGCAATGGCCGAGCGCGCATGTCTGGCCTTGGCTTCTCGTCATCGCGTTCTGCGGCACGTTCTCGCATTTCTGCATGACGCGCGCGATGCAATACGCCGATGCGACCATCGTCGTGCCGATGGATTTCCTGCGCGTGCCGCTGGCGGCCCTCGCCGGCTGGCTCATCTATGGAGAGCTGGTCGACACCTTCACAGTGCTGGGCGCGGCGCTCATCCTGTCGGGCAATCTCCTCAATCTGAAAGCCGCCGGAGGTCGCAAGAAATGACGGTGTCCTCCTGGATCGCGGCCTGGGCCGGTCTGGTGCCGCCGGGCGTCGCCGTTCTCGACGTCGCCGCCGGCAACGGGCGGCACACGCGCTTCTTCGCCGAGCGCGGCCATCCGGTGACGGCAATCGATCGCGACGTGAGCGGCCTCGCCGCCACCGACACCGTCGAGGTGATCCCAGCCGATCTCGAGGACGGCAGCACGTGGCCGCTGGCCGGCCGCACCTTCGGCGCGGTGGTGGTGACCAACTACCTGCACCGGCCGCTGTTCCCGCACCTGTTCGCCGCGCTGCGGCCGGGCGGCATCCTGCTCTATGAGACCTTCATGGCCGGCAACGAACGCTTCGGCAAACCGAGCCGGCCGGAATTCCTGCTGAAGGACGGCGAACTACTGGAACTGGTAAGCGGCCGCTTTTCGGTGATCGCCTACGAAGCGCGGATGATCAGCGAACCGAAGATGGCGATGGTGCAGAGGATCGCGGCGCGCTTGATTTCATAACGGACCGCGGGCCTCCAGGCCCGCTCATGTCCTGATGCGGGCCTGGAGGCCCGCGGGCCGGATGAACTATTCCGCGGCCTTCGCCACCGTCGGCTTGTGCAACACCGGCGCCGCGTATTTCCGGTCGTGCTGCAGCGACGGCACCATCTTGCGCGCTTCCTCGACCTTGGCGAGGTCGATGTCGGCCAGCACGAAGCCCGCCTTTTCAGCCCCAGCGTCGGCCAGCACTTCGCCCCACGGGGCGATGGCGATGGAATGGCCATAGGTCTTGCGGTTCGATCCCTTGTGCGTGCCGACCTGGGCCGGGGCAAAGACAAAGCAGCCGGTTTCTATGGCGCGCGACCTCAGGATGGTGTGCCAGTGCGCCTGGCCCGTCGGCACGGTGAAGGACGACGGGATCGACAGCATGGTGGCGCCGGCGTGCGCCAGTTCGCGATAGAGATAGGGGAAGCGCAGGTCGTAGCAGATGGTCATGCCGAGCACGCCCCACGGCGTCTCGGCCAGCACCGCGCGTTCGCCCGGCTTGAAGGTCGAGGACTCGCGGTAGCTCTCGCCGCCGGCGAGCTGGACGTCGAACATGTGGATCTTGTCGTAGCTCGCCACGATGCCGCCCGCGGCGTCGATCAGGTAGGAGCGGTTGCGGATCTGCTCCTCGCCCGGCACGCGCACATGGATGGAGCCCAGCAGAAACCAGGCGCCCGTCTCGCGCGCCGAGGCGCGGCAGGCCGCCAGCATGGCATGGCTTTCCTCGGTCTGGGCCTTCTCGAGGGTCTCGGTACGGCTGGCGCCGATCAGTCCGGTGTTCTCCGGCGTCATGACGAAGTCGGCGCCGGCGTCGCGGGCAAGCCGCGTCTGCTCCTGCACAAAGGCCACGTTCTCGGCCATCTCGTTGCTGACGTTGGTCTGGATCAGAGCGGCTTTGAACGTATTCGCCATGGACGGAAGCTCCTCAGCCCTGTTGGGCGAGCAGCGCGTCGAGCTTGCCCGCCTGCTCGAGGGCTGCAAGTTCGTCGGAGCCACCGATATGCTGGCCGTTGATGAAGATCTGCGGCACGGTCGACCGCTTGGCGCGCTCACGCATCTCGGTGCGCTTCTTGTCGTCCATCATCACGTCCGTCTCGTCGTAGGCCGCGCCCTTGCTGTCGAGCAGGCCCTTGGCGCGGGCGCAGTAGCCGCAGAACGGCGTGGTGTAGATTTCGATCTTCGCCATCGGGATCTCCTTGAATTGACTATACCGCCGGCCGGACGACGCGCGCCAGCGTCAGCACGTCGACATGGCGGGCCCCGCCGCGTTGCAGAACGCGGGCGCAGGCCTCGGCCGTGGCGCCGGTGGTGAGCACGTCGTCGACCAGCAGAACGGTCTTGCCCGCCACCTCGGCCGCCCAGCGCGGATGGATGTCGAAGGCTTCGCGCACGTTGCGCCGCCGTTCCTTGGCCCGCAGGCCCGCCTGCGATCCCGTCCATCGCCGGCGGCGCAGCAAGTCCGGTGCCAGACGGGCGCCGGTTTCCGCCGGCGCCGCCGTCCGCGATCCTGCCCGCGCCCCGGCCCGCGCGAGAGCGCGGGCGAGCAGCTGCGCCTGGTTGTAGCGGCGCATCAGAAGCCGGCGCCAATGAAGCGGCACCGGTGCGACCAGGTCGGCCTCGGCCAGGAGTTCGGCACCGGCCCGCGCCATCCAACCGCCGCAGGCCCGGGCAATGTCGGTCCGGTCGCCATGCTTGAACGGCAGCACCAGCCGGCGGCTTTGCGTGTCGTAGGCCAACGCCGCGCG
>JAUXST010000180.1 GCA_030679805.1 Reyranella sp.
CGTGCGGCCCGAGTACGAACTCGGCTGCGACGTGGGTGAGCGCCGCAGCCGCGAATTCTGGCAGCGCCGGTTCGGAGTCACGCCGGACTGAACCCTTCCTATCTTGCGCGCCGCCCCGGCCGCTCAAGTGCCTGACTCCTCTGGCTTTTTTGCCGATTCCGCTGCGTCGGAACGGGAAACATCGTGGGACATTTCATCGTCTCTCCGCCGGCCGAGATAGTCGAGCGCCCGGATCGAGGCGAGATGAGTAAAAGTCCGCCGCCAGCCGATCTCCAGCCCCTTGTGGTAGACGGAGCGCAGCTCGCCCTCACGAATGATCGCCATCAACCGGTCCTCCACGATCTGCCGGCGCTGCAGCAGAATATCGTCCCAACGGCGGCGAAACTTCGCGTCGCGCTCGCGCCAGCGATAGAGCGTCGACAGCGGCACCCCCGTGCGCTTGGCAGCGAGGCTCACCTCGCCGCACTGGCGCAGCTGGCGAAGAAAGAAGACCCTGAGCCGCGGCGGTGTGCGCCGCTTCACCGGGCCACGCAGCACCCGCGCCAACAACTCCGACGCGCTCCAGACCTCATCAGCCTCCTCGGTCATCCTTCGTCCTCCACAAGATCGGATTTCTAAGAAGGATTTATATTATTTACCTATCCTCTTGTCAAGCCTCGGCGATTTCACCGCTGCCTGCGCAACTGGCGATCGAGCATCAGGGAGGTCGTGAGACCGGAGAGCTACCGAGGATTGGCGGAGCGGGTCGTATTCCTGATCGAGATTCGGGAGCGGCTTACCGGCGCCCGGCAGGTTGTCGAAGGCACCCTCTTCCTGGAAGACACGGATCTGCGCTTCGATCCACGATTCCCAGCTCGTCCTCGGAGGCTTGCGCTGCATCATCGCCCTCCAGGCTCCTCATCAAAATGATTGCATCACCGAACCGCGGGCGCAGTACCGCACGCGCCGGTAAAATCGCTTTATGGTTGGCCGGGCGGCCGACTCCAAGCTGAGACACTAGCCTCGCCTTGGCCGCCGCCTTGATCATGCCCGCAAGGGACACACGGCCAGTGTTCAGCGTCGTTTGGATCTGGCGCAGTGTTGCGCGTGGAAGGACACGCAACATTGCTGGGACTTCGGCGATGGCGTCGGTCAGTCAGGCAAACGCATCTGCTTGCGGAGGCTTTTGTCGAACATCTCTGCGGGCGCGAACCGACGCAGAACGCTGACCTGTCGCGCAATCTTGCCGGCGGTATAGCGTCGCCGCGGGTGCGCTGCGCTGGTGGCCTGCAGCACCGCGTCAGCCACCACCTCCGGCGGATCAGCCGTGGTCATCACATCTCGCACGAGTGCGCGGGCATCCGCCCGGGCCCGATCATATTCCTTCAACAGTGAATCCGGCTCGAGCGCGTTCTGTTCGAAGACGCTGCGCGTGTAGGCCGGCTCAATGAGCGAGACGCGGATATTGAAGGTGCGAATCTCATGATCGAGTGATTCCGAGTATCCTTCGAGCGCGTGCTTGGTCGCCGAATAGTGAGCTGAATAAGGTGCAGGCAAAATGCCAAGCACCGAGCTGATATTGATGATGCGTCCCTGCCCGCGCCGTCGCATCGACGGCAACACGGCGTTGGTCACGCGCATGACGCCGAACAGATTAACGTCGAACAGGGCCTGAACCTGACTGATCGAGGACTCCTCGGCGCCGCCCAACAGGCCGATCCCGGCATTGTTGACCAGAACATCGATACGGCCGGTCTGCGAGAGCACGGTCGAAACGAGGGCATTGACCGCCTCATCGTCGGTCACGTTGCACGTCAGCATGGATATCCGGTTAGGGCCCCCGTTCAGGCCGTTGCCGGTCGCCCGGCGGCTTGTTCCGAAGACGGTGAATCCCGCCCGCGCCAAGGCCTCGGCCCTGGCTCGGCCGATGCCGGTGGAGGCGCCGGTCACGATCGCGGTCTTTCCCGAATGTGCACTCATCTGATGCTCCAAAACCCATGGTTAGTGGCCCATGATATCTATTGTATTATGATCATACTATGATATAATGACCATAATGTAATCTGACAAGCTCCAAGAAAAAGAGACGCCATGCGCTACGAAAAAGGTCGGAAAGATGCGTCGCGCCGCCGGATCATGGAGGTGGCGGCCGAACGCTTTCGCAGTGACGGCATCGCTGCTTCCGGACTCGCCGGAATCATGAGCGAGGCCGGATTGACGAACGGGGCCTTCTATCCGCACTTCCAATCCAAGGCCGAGCTCGTCCGTGAAAGCGTGACGTCAGCTCTGGAGGATCAGTCGCATCGGCTGCAGGACGCCTTTGCTGCCGGCGGCCTGGAGGCGGTTCTCGCGGCCTATCTATCGGCGGAGCACCGCGACAATCCGGGAGGCGGCTGTGTATCGGCTGCACTGTTGCCGGAGCTGGCGCGTCAGCCGCCCGAGACGCGCAGCCTCTATGCCTCGCACCTTCTCACCATGGCGCACCAGATGGCGTCGTCCCTGCCGCCGCAAACCCGGGATCCCGAGGGTGTCGCGCTGGCGATCTACGCGACTCTCATCGGCACCCTTCAGCTTGCCCGTGCCACGCAGGGGACCGCCCTGTCGGACCGCATCCTCGCGGCTGGAGCAGATGCGGCGCGAGCGCTGGTCCAGCCATCCCAGGACAAAGGACAGACATGACCCAACCCGACACACGCGACACCCAGCCTTCCGTACAAGATGTGGCCCTGATCGTCGGCGGCGGGCCCGGCATAAGCTCGAGTTGCGCCAGGCTGTTCGCCGACAGCGGCATGCGTGTCGCCGTCGCGGCCAGGGCCCCGGATAAGCCAGCCCTGCAGGCCCTGGAGGCATCGCACGCCGTGCGTCGATACGCGTGCGATGCCAGCGACCCGGCGGCCGTGGGACTGTTGTTCCAGAACATCGTCCGGGACCTCGGAGCGCCGACGCTTGTCGTGCACAACATCGACAGCCGGGTGCCCGACATCTTCGGCAAGACCATTACCGACGCCGACCCGGGCATGGTGCTCGAAACGCTTCGGAACTCGGCGTTCAGCGCGTTTCTGGTGGGTCAGCAGGCCGCTCGACTGATGCGCGACAACAAGCCGAACGCCCGCGGCGCGAAGGGAACGATCATCTTCACGAACGCAAGTGCTGCCCTAAAAGGCTTCCCCAAGAGTGGCGCCTTTGCCATGGCGTGCCATGCCAAGTCCGGCCTCGCCCAGAGCATGGCGAGGGAATTGATGCCGCAGGGCATCCACGTCGCCAATGTGCCGATCGACGCCGCGATCGGCTGGACGCAGGAAGACGGCAGCCGCGCGCACCGACGGGCCGGAACGACCGTCGACGACAACATGGCGGATCCCGACTGCATCGCGGAGACCTATCTGCAGCTGCATCGCCAGCATCGGTCGACCTGGGCGTTCGAAGTGGCATTGCGTCCGTGGACCGAGAAATGGTGACGGAGAACGACAGAGAAACACCATGAAGGCATTTGTCGTCGATCGTTATGGGCGCAAGCAGAGCCTGCGATTCGGCGAGATGCCAGACCCCGAGCTGCGCGAGGACGACGTCCTGGTACGGGTGCACGCTGCTGGCGTAAATCCCCTGGATTCGAAGATCAGGGATGGAGAATTCAAGCTCATCCTGCCTTATCGCTTGCCGCTCATCCTCGGCAACGACGTGGCCGGGGTCGTGGTCCAGGTCGGATCCCGAGTGCGACGGTTCAAACTCGGCGACGAAGTCTATGCGCGGCCACATCACGACCGCATAGGCACGTTCGCGGAATTCATCGCGATGAATGAAGGCGATGTGGCCATCAAGCCAAGGAAGCTCACCATGGAGGAAGCGGCTTCCATTCCTTTGGTCGGCTTGACCGCCTGGCAGGCGCTGATTGAAAGAGGACATCTGAAAGCGGGACAGAGAGTTCTGATCCATGCCGGTTCCGGCGGCGTCGGAACCTTTGCCATTCAGCTGGCGAAGCAGTTTGGTGCGTTTGTTGCCACGACAACGAGCACGGCCAACTTCGATCTGGTGAAGCGCCTCGGGGCAGATGTCGTGATCGACTACAAGAAGGACGATTTCACGAAAGTCCTGCGCGACTATGACGTCATCTTGAACAGCCTGGGCAAGGAGACCCTGGAAAAGTCCTTGAAGGTGCTGAAACCGGGCGGAAAGCTCATCTCGATCTCCGGTCCACCCGATCCCGGTTTTGCAAGAGACCTCGGAACGGGTTGGATGGTAAGGCAAGTCACGCGCTTGCTGAGCTATCGAATCAGGAGAAAAGCAAAACGCCAATCCGTGAACTATTCATTTCTGTTCATGAGAGCCAACGGCGAGCAACTGCACAAGATCAGCTCTCTCATCGACGCCGGGGTCATACGTCCGGTCGTGGATCGGGTCTTTCCGTTTGAATCGACCAACGAGGCGTTGGCTTACGTCGAAACAGGACGCGCGAAAGGCAAGGTCGTCGTCAAAGTGGGATAGAAACGGCTCTGCTATCCTGTGTCGTCCCGAGGCCATGCTCACAGGTGCCTCAGGAGCCGCCGCCCGCCGCCGCGCCTCGCTTGGGGCGGCGGACGGCACGCACTTTTCCGCTGCTGCCACCGCCGCAGAAGAACCGGTCGCCGCCATCGGACTCGAGCCCCGACACGCCCACGCCCGGCGGCAACTCGAGGCTCTCCAGGACCTCTCCCGTCCGGGGATCGATTCGCCTCACGTCGCTCTCGTCGCCTTCCCAGGTTCCGTGCCAGAGTTCACCGTCGACCCAGGTGACGCCGGTGACGACGCGCTTGGACTCGATGGTGCGAAGGATCGCGCCTGTCTCGGGATCGATCTGATGGATCTTCCGATCGCGATGCTGCCCCACCCAGAGCGACCCTTCGGCCCACGCGAGGCCAGAGTCGCCGCCGTTGCCGGGTGCCGGGATGGTGGCGAGCACGCGGCCGGTCTTGGGATCGATCTTGTGGATGCGATCCTCGGCGATCTGGAACAGATGCTGGCCGTCGAAGGCAGTTCCCGCGTGCGACGCGACATCGATCGAGCGCTGCACTTTCCCGTTCGCCGGATCGAAGGCGTTGAGCTTGTCGCCGTCGGCAAACCAGACGTGCTGGCCGTCGAACGTCACACCATTCACGCGGTCGGCCCCCGGAAAGGGTCCATATTCACGGAGGATTTCGGCTGCTGATGTTTTCATGCGGCCATCCTAGTCGCTGGGCAGCGGACCGGGGAGTAACAAGATTGTCGGGAATCCCGGCACCGGCGGCGTGAGCCAGCGGCGCGCCCGGCCGCGGCCGAACGACTGCACCTTGCCCGCCGCCCCCAGCTGCTCGAGCGCCCGCTGCACGGTGCGCGGGCTGGCACCCAGTGCGATCGCCAGGGCCGAGCTCGACCACGACTCACCGTCGGCGAGGAAAGCGAGCACCGCCGCATGCGGCTCGTCGATGGGCGGCGCCAGCACGACGACCTCGCGGGCGCGGCGCGGCGCCAGGGCAAAGCCCTGCTTGGTGGCGCTGACGCCGGCCAGCGCCCGAAGCTCGCCGCGCAGCCGGCCGACCTCGACCCGCAACCGGGCGCGATGCGATTCGTCGGCCTGCCTGCCGCGAAAGGCGCGGGCGACGAGCGTGCTCCTCGGCACGTCTGCGGGCCAGGCCTCGCCCAGCGCTCGGGCCAGCGCGAACAGGACCGGGCGCGTGGCGAGCGAGACGACCTGGCCTGCGTGCCGCACGACATGGCGGCAGGCGTCGACGACCAGCGACCCCGAGGCCAGCAGCGCTTCGACCTCGTCGAGCAGTAGAAGTCGCTCGCCGTCCCGCGCGATCAGGCGCGCCGCCGGCGTGTCCATCACAAGGAGGGCGCTTTCGACCTCCGCCGTCAGCGCCGGGATGTCCGCTTCGGCCGCGGCGCGCTGGGCCCGGGCGAGCGCCGCACGCGCCGCCTTCGTCCGCAGGCGCCGGATCGCTATCCCCGCAACCACCAGTTCGTGGGCGACCCGCGACGCGGGGGGCAGAGGCGCCGGGTCGAACTCGGCGAGGGCATGCTCGGCCTCGTCGAGACGGCCGATCAGGAGCAGGCGGCGGACCGCGAGATTTCGCGCATGCGCAGCATTCACCCTGTCACCGTGCGCGTCGAGTGTCGCCCGCGCCGCTTCGAGCGACTTCGCGGGCCAGCCGAGGTCGCGCGAAACGAGGGCGATCTCGGCCTCGGCGACGACGCACCTCGCGCGCGCCACCGCTTCTTTCGGACCGAAGGCGCGCGCCGCACGCCGCAGGAGGGCCTTCGCACGAACGAGATCGCCGAGCTGCGCCATGGCGATGCCGCGCAGCGCCAGCGCCGGAGGGTCGTCGCGCAGGGCGACCCGCTTCAGGGCGCCGAGGAGATCGCCCGTCGCCAGCGCCCGCGCCGCCGCCGTGATCAGCGAGTCCATCGGAATCCCGTCACACTTGTAACTCCCGTCCTTCGAACTCCAGCCCCCACTCTATCTCGTGACCAACACAGGAGGCTAACCATGCAAAACGAAGTCGTCTCGCACGAGGAGTGGCTGAAGGCACGCCTAGAGCTGCTCGCGGCCGAGAAGGAATTCACGCGCCAACGCGATCAGCTGACGCGGCGCCGAACGGCGATGCCCTGGGAGCGCGTGGAGAAGTCCTACAAGTTCGAGGGACCGAAGGGCGCGCTCTCGCTCGCCGATCTCTTCCACGGGCGATCGCAGCTGATCGTCTATCACTTCATGCTCGGCCCCGACTGGGAGGAAGGGTGCAAGTCCTGCTCCTTCTGGGCCGATAATTTCAACGGGATCCCCGTCCATCTCAATCATCGCGACGTGACCTTCACGGCCGTTTCGCGCGCGCCGCTGGCCAAGATCGAGGCCTACAAGAAGCGCATGGGCTGGAGCTTCCCATGGGCGTCGTCATACGGAAACGACTTCAATTTCGACTATCACGTGTCGTTCACGCCCGAACAGATCGCCCAGGGCAAGGCGTACTTCAACTATGAGGTCCGGTCCGTTCCGGTGTCGGAACAAGTCGGCGTGAGCGCCTTCGCCAGGAACGAGAAAAGCGAGGTGTTCCACACCTACTCCTGCTACGCGCGCGGCGTCGACATGCTGAATGGCGCCTACCACTACCTCGACATCGCACCGAAAGGCCGCGATGAAGCCGGCCTCAAGTTCACGATGGAATGGCTCCGCCGGCACGATCAGTACTGAGCGCTGTCCTGTGTCCAGCCTTCTATCGTTCGCGGCCGCGCCGACCTTCGCCCTCATGGCGCTGCTCAGCGCCATTCCCGGCGGCGGCCCGCCGGCGCTCTGCTCGGGTGCGCATGACGCGTCGCCGCTGACCGGAATGGCCGCGATGTACGTGCTGATGAGCGCCTTTCATTCGGCGCCATGGCTGAAGCTCGCTTTCCGCCGGCGAAGCGGCGCCAGTCGGAAGCATTCGTGACCCAACAACGCTTTACCGTAGGAGAGAAATCATGAGCGAGGCTTACACGGGCGGATGCGCCTGCGGCGCGATCCGTTACGAAATCTCGAGGGAACCGTTGGTGCAGGGCGACTGCCAGTGCCGCGACTGCCAGCGGAAGAGCGGCACCGGGCACGGGTCCTACCTGACCTTCCCGGACAAACGGCGCGTGAAACTCGAAGGAAAGGCGACGTCTTGGGACATCGTCGGCGATAGCGGCAACGTGAAGACTCGCGCCTTCTGCCCAACCTGCGGGTCGCCGGTCTATCTGACGTTTTCGGCCATGCCGGACCTCTTCACCGTGCATGCCGCGAGCCTCGACGATCCAGGCCGGTACAAGCCACAAATGGTGTTCTATGGCGTGCGCGGCTACGCTTGGGATCATCTCGATCCTGCCCTGCCGAAATTCGACAAGATGCCGCCGGGGTGAAATCGAACGGGGAGCAAGGGCTCCTCACCTCATATCAGCACGACCTTGCCGGCCGCGATGTCGTAGTTGCAACCAGTGAACAGCTTCACGGACCTAGAGCGCCATGCCGGCGCCCTAGGTCCGCGCTTTTCCGTCCAGATCGGAGGCAATCGTCAGGGCAACGACGAGACGCCGGATGAGCGGGGCGGCCAGGAGCACGACGGGAGTCATTGCCGTCCAGGCGATCAGCCAGGAGCCGAGCCAGTGAGCCATGAAGGCGGAATCGCCCAGAAACGGCGCGCTTGCGATAGCAGCGGCAATGGCGGTGGTCATGCCGGACTGGATGACGGCAAAGACGAAATGCCCGTGGTGTCTGGGAATGCGCAGCATGCTCCGTCCCCTCGATGGCTCCTGCCGCGCCACGAGGCGCGGTCCGAGCGTGGCAGACGACCAGCAGCAAACATTGTGCCACGACCGCTGTCCGCGACCGGCCAGCCGATCGCGACGACGTCCTTGGTATTTTGTAGCATTCGATCTAAAATCATGCTCTGCTGGCGGAATGGGACGCCTGAAGGAATTCGACGAAACCAAAGCCATCGACGGCGCCGTCGATTGCTTCTGGGCGCGCGGCTACGCGGCGACGTCGGTGCGCGACCTCGCCGAACGCATGGGCATCGGCGGCGCCAGCCTCTACAACGCCTATGGCGGCAAGCGCGCCCTGTTCGTCACAGCGCTGGCCCGCTACGCCGACCGCTCGATGCGCGAACGCATCGCCCGGCTGGAAGGTGACGGCCGGCCGAAAGAGGCCATCCGGGCCTTTCTCGCGGAGATCATCGAGCGGTCTCTCGCCGACCGCGACCGCAAGGGCTGCATGCTGGTCAACTCGGCGCTCGACGTCGCGCCGCACGATGCCGAAATCGGCAAGGTCGTCGCGGGCTACCTCGACGAGATCCGCGCCTTTTTCCGGCGCAACATCGAGGCAGGCCGAAGCGCCGGCCAGATGCCGCGCACCCTCGATGCCGATGCCGTTTCCGCCCATCTGCTGGGGGTCCTGACGGGGATCCGGGTGCTGGCACGCGCCAAACCCGACCGCGCACTCCTCGAAAGCGTCGCCCGCCCGGCGCTCGACCTGCTGGAGATGCCGGTCAAACCGCGCGCCCGGCGGCGCCGGTCATGAACGGCCACGACGAACTCGAGAACAACCCGACCGAGGAGTAGAAGAATGTCATTGGCAGACAAATTGGCAGAAACCCGCGCCGCGAGCGCGGGCCGGATCCCGCCCGACCGGGCGGCCATCATGCATCGCGCGACGGACGATCTGCGGAAGTCCGGAATCCTCGACCGCAT
>JAUXST010000183.1 GCA_030679805.1 Reyranella sp.
GAGCGCGGCCAAACTCTTCACCATCACCGTGTCCGCGCCGCGCCAGCGTACGAGCTGCTCCAGGTTCCACGCCAGCGGCGCGAGCGACACGATCCCGAGCACCGCCAACGCGATCGGCCGCCCGCGGTCCGCGGCGGCGCCGGCAAGCAGCCGCGCGGCCAGCAGCCCCCACGCCACCGTCAGCCACGGCATGACGTTGATCTGCATCTGCGGATCCTGAGGCTGCGAATAGAAATTGAAGACCTCGCCGGCCCCGAAGGTGCCGAGGAAGACGATGGCGATGGCCCGCAGCCGCCGGTCGCCGCGCCTCGGCCACAAGGCGACGAGAGTGGCCACCAACAGGGTTGCCTGGATCAGCACCGAAACCGACAGCGGAATGGCCGCAAGCCGGATGGAGGGCAGGTCCTGGAGCGCGCCGAAAATCAGAAAATAGCTGCCGACCCCGGACAGCAGCATCCAGGCCTTGTCCCGGTTCAATCCGGCCCAGCCCGTCTCGACGCCCTTGCCGGTCCATAGGAGGCCTTCCGGCCCGACCGATCCCGGGTGGCCGATCGTCACCAGCGCCGCCAGCCCGGTCACCGCCAGGATCGAGACGATCAACGTGCCGATCAGCGTCAGCCGCCGCCGCGGGGTTCCTTCCGACAGCGCCAGCGCCAGCACCAATGCGGGCAAGGTCGGGAAGATCAGCCGCCATTCGACCAGCCAGCCCACGGTGAAGACGATGCCGACGAGGGCGACGTACCGCCAGGTCGGCCGGTCGAACCACAGACCGGCGAGCGCCATGGCCGCGAACACGATCGTGTAGCCCGGCATGATGTCTTCGTTGATCATGGCGAGGAGCAGGAAATAGCCACTGCCGAGGTGAAGGCAGGCGGCCAGCGCCGCCGCCGCCACACTCGCGGTCACCCGATGGATGAAGGCGTAGACGAAAGTGATGCAGAGGCTCGCCCAGAAGGCGTTGAGATAAGCCAACTGCTGCCATGCTGCGCCGCGCAGGACGCCCACGGTATCGAGCAGCCGGCACAGCGCGCCGTACAGTGGAAAATAGAGATAGTTCGACGGATCGAGGGTGGCGCGCGCCGGATCGGCGATCCAGGGTTCGGCCTGGAGGCTCTTGTACATCCCGTTGGTCGTCATGACGTGGACGTTCTCCAGCCAGACGATCTGGCCGACAAGAACCGCAAGCGCCACGGTGAACGCCAGCGCCAGTTGCCAGCGGAGTGCCGGAGCCTTCACCGTATCTCCAATCGCCCGGCGCGGATCTTCAGTGCTTGCGGCCGAGAAGAATCACTGCACCTTCGGGGCCGTAGCTCTCGAAATGAAGGCACCCTCTCGGCATCGAGAAGGTCTCGCCGACCTCGTAGGTCCGGGCGTCGCCGTCGCGGCTGAGTATCATCGCCCCCTGCACGACCAGTGCGCGTACATCGAAGGGATGGCTGTGCTGCGGATTGATCTTCGCACCGGGGGTCGTGTTGACCTGCACCTCGTAGCCGTCACGCTTCAACTCCGATTCGAATGCCGCCTGGTCCATCCACCCCTCCTGTCAGCCTGGCCTGTCAGCCTGGTTTGCGGGCCGCCACGACATACTGCGCGCCGAGCGGCAGCCATGCCAGCGCCCGGTCGACCGGCCGCAGGAACGCGAGGCCCGGCGGCATGAACATCAGATAGTCGGTGTCGAGGTCGTAGCGTCCGGCATCGAGCAGCCCGTGCCGCACTTCCGTCGGGTCGACCAGGATCGCGTTCTTGTCGATCGGCGTGCGCGCAACGACGTAGCGCACCAGCGGGTTGCGCGGGTTGTGCTCGAAGACATAGAGCCGGCCGCCGGGCTTCAGCACCCGGCCGAGTTCGGCGTAGACCGCCGGGCGTTCGGCGACCGGGACGTGATGCAGCACCGCACTCACGGTGGCGATATCGAACTGGCCGTCGGCGAAGGGCGTGCTGGCACCCTGCTGCGGCGCCAGAACGGGCAGCGGAGAACGCGACGCCGGCCAACGCTTCTCGACCTGGCGCAGCATGCCGGTGGAGATGTCGCAGCCGGTGAAGTCGGCCCGCGCCCCGGTATTCACGAGCACGCGCATCAGGCTGCCGATACCGCAGCCGTAGTCGAGCATGGCGAGACCGCCGGTCTTGAGTGCCGGCTCGTGGCGCATCAGCCAGCGCGTCTTGACGGCAATGAACTGATCGGGCGAACTGCCCAGCAGGCGCTTGATCGGATTGTCGAGACCGCCCTCGTATTCGGCGGCGTAGTCGTCGAACTCCGCCGGTTCGCCGGACCACGACAGGGGATCGGTGGAGTTCATTTCCGCCCGCCGACGATGTCGCGGATCATGAACAGCGGCCGTCCCTTGTTCTGGTCGTACAGCCGGCCGAGATAGGCGCCGATGATCCCCAGCATCAGGAACTGCATGCCGCCCAGCAGGCCCATCGCCGCCATGATCGACGTCCAGCCCGGCAGGTTCGCATGCATGAACCAGCCGATGATCGAATAGACGAAGAAGCCGAAGCCGACCAAGGCCATGATCCAGCCGATCGTCATCGACGCCATCAGCGGCACGACCGAGAAGGCGGTGATGGCATCGGCGGCGAAGCGGATCATCTTCCTGAGCGGATACTTGCTCTCGCCCGCGGCGCGGGCGTGGCGATCGTAGAACAGCGGCACCTGCCGGCCGCCGATCCACGCCACCATGCCGCGGATGAAGCGGTGGCGTTCCGGCATGGCCAGCAGCAGGTCGAGGACCTGGCGGCTGACGAGCCGGAAGTCGCCGGCATCCGGGGGAATCTCGACATCGGTCAGCCGGTCGATCAGGCGATAGAAGGCGGCGGCGGTCACGCGCTTGAACAGGCTCTCGCCGTCGCGTCGGCGGCGCTGGCCGTAGACCACGTCGGCGCCCCCTCCACCATCCGCTCCGTCCATCAGCGCCATCATGTCGGGCAGCAGCTCCGGCGGATCCTGCAGGTCGGCATCGATGATCAGGATGCGCTCGCCGCGACAGACCGAGAGCCCGGCGGTCAGCGCGAGCTGGTGGCCGTGGTTGCGCATCAGGCGGACCGCCACGACCCGCGGGTCGGCGGCGGTGGCGGCCGTCATGACCTCCCAGGTGCGGTCGCGCGAGCCGTCGTCGACCAGCACGACCTCGCCGGTGCCACCCATTGCGTCCAGAACGGCGCCGACCCGGCGCAGGAATTCGGGCAGGACGTCCTGCTCGTTGAAGCAGGGAGCCACCACGGATATCGCCACACGGGAGGGTTCCATCATGGCCGCGACCAATAGCCCATCGGTGGCTGGATACAAGCCTCCCTCCCTTTCCCGTCCTCCCGATTTGGCCCGTCCTCCCAATTTGGAGCGCAATAGGCTATCAAGCGGCATCATGACAGCCAACGACAACGACCATCGCGGCCTATTGCCGGCCGGCCTTGCCGACCTGCTGCCGCCCGACGCGGCGCGCGAGGCCAGGGCCATCGACCTCGCCATCGAGCGCTTTGCCGCGTTCGGCTACGAGCGGGTCAAGCCGCCCCTGGTCGAGTTCGAGGAATCCCTGCTGGGCGGCCCGGGCGCGGCGCTGGGTCCGCAGACCTTCCGGCTGATGGACCCGGTGTCGCAGCGCATGATGGGCGTGCGGCCGGACATGACCGTCCAGGTCGCGCGCATCGCCGTGACCCGCCTGAAGCACGAACCCCGGCCGCTGCGCCTGTCCTACGGCGGCAACGTGATCCGCGTCCGGGGCAGCGCGCTCAAGCCCGAGCGGCAGTTCGCCCAGGTCGGCACCGAGCTGATCGGCGTCGACAGCGCGGAAGCGGATGCCGAAGC
>JAUXST010000202.1 GCA_030679805.1 Reyranella sp.
CCTTCGCGCAGGCTGGCCACGTCGGTGGCGTAGGAGATGCGGAAGTAGGGGCTCATGCCATAGGCCGCGCCCTGCACGGTGGCGACATGCTTCTCCTCCAGGAGTGCCGTCACGAACGCAGTGTCGGTGTCGATCCGGCGGCCACCCTTGCTGGTCTTGCCGATGCAGCCCGCGATGTTGGGAAACACATAGAACGCGCCTTCCGGCTTGTGGCAAGTGATGCCCGGCGCCGCGCGCAGTATCGCCACCACTTCGTCGCGCCGCTTCTGGTAGTCGGCCGCGCGCTCCTTCAGGAGTTCCTGCGGCCCGTTGAGCGCCGCGGTCGCAGCCGCCTGGCTGATGGTCGAGATGCCCGAGCCGATCTGGCCCTGCATGTTGGTCATGGCGGCGATCAGTGGCCGCGGTCCACCGGCGAAGCCCACTCGCCAGCCTGTCATGGCATAGGCCTTCGAGGCGCCGTTCACCGTCAGCGTGCGTTCCTTCAGCTTCGGCTCGACCTCGGCGATGGTGCAGAAGCCGAAGTCGTCATAGATCAGGTGCTCGTAGACGTCGTCGGCCATGATCATCACGTGCGGATGGCCGAGCAGCACATCGGCGATGGCCCGCATCTCGGCGCGCGAACACACAGCACCCGTCGGGTTGTTGGGGAAGTTCAGCACCATCCACTTGGTGTTGGGCGTGATCGCGGCGTCGAGGTCGGCGGCGCGCAGCTTGAACTGGTTGTTCTCGGGGCACGACACGAACACCGGCGTGGCGCCGGCGACCGTCGCCTGGTCGGCGTAGGAGATCCAGCCGGGCACGGGAATGATCACCTCGTCGCCCGGGTTAACGCTCGCCATCAGCGCGTCGTACATGATCTGCTTGCTGCCGTTGGAGACCATGATCTCCTCCAGCGCATAGTCGAGATGGTTGTCGCGCAGGAACTTGGCGCGGATCGCCTCCTTGAGGGGCTTTACGCCGTCCTGCGGCGGATACTTGGTGTCGCCGGCAAGCGCTGCCTTGTACGCCGCCTCGATGGCGTGCAGCGGTGTCGGAAAGTCGGGCTCGCCCGAGGACAGACCCACGATCTTCACGCCCTCGGCACGCAACTCGCGCACCTTGCGGGTCATGGCAGCGGACGCAGATATCTTTACGTTCTTGAGACGCTCGGAGACTTGGAACATGAGGCCTTCTTTCA
>JAUXST010000203.1 GCA_030679805.1 Reyranella sp.
CTAGACCTGAACTATCTCCAAAGTGACATCAAGGCGATCATCGCCGACACACAATGCTTGAAGGAAAAGGACGTCAGTGGTGAAAAGTTCGTGTGCAAGGCAACCTCGCCGGCATGCACGTTTACTTGGCCGCTCGATCCAATACTGGGACTAGGCGCGAAAGGGATTGCCATCATAGCCGGGCGTACCGACGTGGTTTCGCTAAATTTCTCCAAAGGTGGATACGCCTGGTATGGACCGCCCAAAGTAGGCGACGACAGCGATCCCAAGATCGGGGTGGCGATCGTTGAATGTGATCAAAACAGTGTCTTCAGATCAGCTTTCATCTTTTCGCATGGTGCGGACATAAAAAATTACGGATCGTTGTTTCGGACGCGAGGCTATGACTGGATGTCGCGGGCCCATTCGGAGCCGCCCTATCTTCCCGAGATCTTTTCCATGGCAGCTCTTCACGGCATATCCGGCCTGATCTGGAACGACCGATCGAACGACGAGTTACGGGCGAATGATAAGACAGTCCTGCTCGACAAGGAGGATATCAAGACGGTTCAAGTGCTCCGGCAAGACGAGTTGACGGTAGGCAATAATTCGGATTTTGGGCTCGGCACGTCCCGAGGTGCCTGTGCCTTGGCGATGCTGGCGGCGGGAGTGAAACTGACGACTGTGCACATTGCCCCGTCGGAAGTGATCGAGGACTACCACTCCCTGACGCCTTCGGCTGTGATCACCAAGCCGGACGGCACGCTGAAGAGCGTTCCCTGCACTTTGATCACGACGTGGCTCTCCCAGTCCGCTACGCCAACCAATGCATTGCCGAGCGCATATGTCAGTTCTCGGATGAAATACCCGGCACGCGACGGATTCAACGGTAAGGAAGGGGTGTGGCAAGCATATGCCGCCCGCACCGGCGGCGTGATGCTTCATATGTTCGGCTATCAGGTTGCGAAGCCGGACAACGATGTGCTGGCCGGGGCGAAAGGTCAGTGGCCTCGTCCGGAATTGCTGAAGTAATTTTGCGACGCAAGCCAGTCGCCAATACTAGGTTTGCGTCCTGGCGGACTGTATCATCCGTGTCAGGAGGAAGTCATGCCTGAGACCAACCGCCGCGTGCTGCTGAAGTCGCGCCCTGAGGGCGAGCCGACCCACGCCAATTTCGACGTCGTCGAGCATCCGATCCCCGAACCCAAGGACGGTGAATATCTCTCGCGTACGATCTGGATGTCGCTCGACCCCTACATGCGCGGGCGCATGGCCGAGACCAAGGGCTATGCCGCCAACGTCAATCTCGGCGACGCCATGGTCGGCGGCACGGTGGGCCAGGTCGTGAAGTCGAAGAACTCCCGGTTCAAGGAAGGCGATTTCGTCGCCGAATACTCGGGCTGGCAAAGCTATGCTGTGTCCGACGGCGCAATGTCGATGAAGCTCGATCCGAATGCCGCGCCGCTGTCGCTGGCTCTCTCGGTACTCGGCATGCCGGGCATGACCGCCTGGTGGGGCCTGATGCAGATCGGCAAGCCCAAGGCGGGCGAAACGGTGGTCGTCTCGGCGGCGTCGGGCGCGGTCGGTTCGGTGGTCGGCCAGCTCGCCAAGCTGCACGGCTGCCGCGCGGTGGGCGTCGCCGGCGGCAAGGACAAGTGCGACTACGTGGTGAAGGAGCTGGGCTTCGACGCCTGCGTCGACTACCGCGCGGCGGGCGCCGGGCTGTTCAAGGAAATCCGTGCCGCCGCACCCAAGGGCATCGACGTATATTTCGAGAATGTCGGCGGCGCCGTGCAGGCCGCCGTCGTACCCCAGCTCAACGACTTCGCCCGCGTGCCTCTGTGTGGCCTGATCTCGCAGTACAACGAAATGCAGATGAATCCGGGCCCCGACTGGCGTCTGTTGCTGGTCAAGCGCGCCACGGTGACCGGCTTCATCGTTTCCGATCACTTCGGTCAGATGGAAGGTTTCTGGAAGGAAGTGCCGGCCGCGGTCAAAGCTGGCAAGATCAAGTACCGCGAGGACATCGTGAAAGGCATCGAGAACGCACCCGAGGCCTTCATGGGTCTGCTGAAAGGCAGGAACTTCGGCAAGCTGCTGGTGCAGGTTGCCGAAGATCCGACCCGGAAGTAGTTAGGCGCGCTTCTTGAGCGCGAGGCCCATGGTGATCCAGCCGGCACCGATGAAGATCAGATCGATGCCGAGGAAGATGCCGAGCACGAACAGGCTCGAAGCCGGCCACTGGGCGATGATCATGCAGCCGAGCAACAGGGTGATGAGGCCGGAGAGCACGACCCATCCCCACGGTCCGCCGGCGCTCTTCATCTGGAAGGCGAGGAAGATGCGCAGCACGCCGCCGAACACCAGGGCAAATCCCAGCATCAGGGTGAGGTAGGCGGCGGCGAGAAGCGGGTTCATGATGGCGATGACGCCGGCAGCGACATAGAGCACGCCCAGCAGCAGCCAGAACAGGAACTTGCCCCAGCTCTTGACGCCGAAGGCGGCGATGATCTCGGCAACACCGCCCATCAGCATCATGATGCCGACAACCAGCACGGCCGTCTCGGTGGCGGCGACGACGCTGCCCAGCGCAATGACACCGGCGATCAGGAAAACGATGCCGAGGGCCACGATCCATCCCCATTTGGCGCGCAACGCCTTAAGGCCATCGGCCAGGCTGTGGGGAGCTGAATTGTCTGCCGTCATGGACATGGCGTCCTCCTTCAGTGCGAAACGCACGCACGCAGAATACACTCGACCGATGACTCTGTCGCCGGTTGTGTGGGAAACTCCGCGCTTCACGGAGATACTCAAGCCTATGAATGACAAGACCAAGAAGGAACCGGCACCGCCGCGTCCTGCCGCCACCGTCCTGCTGCTGAGGCCTTCGCAGCGCGGCGATACCGCCTCGCCGCTCGAAGTCTTCATGGTGGTGCGCCATCACCAGATCGATTCCTTCTCCGGCGCTCTGGTATTCCCCGGCGGCAAGCTCGAAGAGGCCGACGGCAATGCCAAGCTGCGGGCACGCAGTGGCGGCCCGGCGACTCTGTCGGACTCGGAACTGGCGTTCCGCATTGCCGGCGTGCGCGAGGCGTTCGAGGAGTGTGGCGTCCTGCTGGCGCGCAAGCGCGGCCAGAAGGCGCTGATCGGCGCCGCCGATCTCAAGCCCATCGAAGACCGCTGGCGCGCCAAGCTCACCAAGGACGAGGCGAGTATCCTCGACCTGGTCGAGGCCGAGGATCTCGAACTCGCCACCGAACTCATGACGCCGTTCGCACACTGGATCACGCCGACCTTTGTGCCGAAGCGCTTCGACACCTGGTTCTTCCTGGCCGATGCGCCGGAGGATCAGGTGGCGCTGCACGACGGGTCGGAATCGACCGACTCGGTGTGGATCGGGGCGCAGGAGGCGATCGACGAGGCCATGGCGGGCAAGCGCACGCTGGTCCATGCGACGCAGAAAAACCTCGAACTTCTGGCCGAGGGCGGCACCGTCGCGGGGGCGCTGGCCCAGGCCGCCCAGCGCAAGGTCCTCACCGTTCAGCCTTGGATCGAGATCCGGGACGGCAAGCGCTATCTCCACATTCCGCCCGACGCCGGCTATCGTAATCTGGTGCGCGAGATGCCGGCCCAACCTGGAGTAGTTCCGCAGACCGGAAGTTAGTTCCGCGTTGGCAGCAGCCATGTCGAAAACCGGCTCGCAAGGGGCGGCCCGGCACGCTAAGAGCTAATGAACAAGCATTCATGAGCCGGCGGGCTCCCGCCGGGCAATCGGAGGAAAGACAAGAATGGTCGGAATCGTCGCCTTTGGCGCCTATGTGCCACGCCTGCGCCTCAACCGTCAGGCGGCGTACGACGCCAACAAGTGGTTCGCTCCCGGCCTGCGCGGCCTCGCCAAGGGCGAGCGCTCGATGGCCAATTGGGACGAGGATTCGATCACCATGGCCGTCGAGGCCTCGCGCGACTGTCTGACCAGCCACAAGGCCGAGGACGTCCGCAACATCTACTTCGCCTCGACGACGCACCCCTTCAAGGACCGCCAGAACGCCGGCGTCATCGGCACCGCGCTCAACGTTGAGCAGAACCTGTCGGCTACCGACATCGGAGGTTCGCTGAAAGCGGGCACTTCCGCCTTGATCGCCGGCCTCAACGCCTCCAAGGACGGCGCGCCGTCCCTGGTGGCGGCCGCCGACAAGCGCATGGCCCGCGTCGCGTCGTCGAACGAACTCAACTACGGCGACGGCGCGGCGGCGTTGCTCTGCGGCACCGAGAACGTGATCGCCAAGCTGGTCGGCCACCATTCGGTGTCGATGGATTTCGTCGATCATTTCCGCGGCGACGAGGCCGAGTTCGACTACGGCTGGGAAGAGCGCTGGATCCGCGACGAGGGCTACTCGAAGATCGTGCCGCCCGCGATCAAGGCCGGCCTCGCGGCCTGCAAGCTCAAGGGCAGCGACATCACCCACTTCATCATGCCGAGCCTGATGCCGGCGGTGCCCAAGCTGATGGCCAAGATGGCGGGCATCGGCGAGGGCGCGGTGCGCGACCTGCTGGGCGCGTCTCTCGGCGACACGGGTGCGGCACATGCGCTGGTCATGCTGGTCGATGCGCTCGAGAGCGCGAAGGCCGGCGACAAGATCATGGTCGTGGCCTTCGGGCAGGGTGTCGACATCCTGGTGTTCGAGGTCACGGCCGAGAAGGACAAGCTGCCCAAGCGCAAGGGCCTGTCGGGCTGGATGGCGCGTCGTAAGGAAGAGAAGAACTACATGAAGTTCCTCGCTTTCAACGACATGCTGCCGATCGAAAAGGGCATGCGCGCCGAGTTCGACAAGAAGACGGCGCTTTCGGTCCTGTGGCGCAAGCGCGACATGATCTACGGCCTTGTCGGCGGCAAGTGCCGGGTCTGCGGCACGGTGCAGTTCCCGCGCAGCCAAGTCTGCGTCAATCCCAACTGCCATGCCATCGAGAGCCAGGATCCCTACGCGATGGCCGGTCTCGAGTGCGCGGTCATGTCGTTCACCGCCGATTCGCTGGTCTATTCGCCGGATCCGCCGGGCTACTACGGCATGATCACCTTCCCTGAGGGCGGGCGCTTCATGGCCGACTTCACCGACAGCGACAAGGAACAGGTCAAGGTCGGCGCCAAGATGCGCATGACCTTCCGCATCCGCGACAACGATGAGATGCGCGGTGGCTTCAAGCGTTACTTCTGGAAGGCGGCGCCGGTCTGAAAAAAGGCCGGGCTGACCGCCTTCCACCGGTCAAAGGTCTAGAATTCCAACCCCACTATCAGGAGGCCTGCCATGGCTCGGGGCATCAAGGACAAGGTCGCTATTCTCGGCATGGGCTGCTCGAAGTTTGGCGAACGTTGGGACAGCGGCGCTGAGGAGCTGATGCTCGAGGCCTACAAGGAGTGCCTGAAGGACGCTGGCATCGACCAGAACCAGCTGCAGGCGGCGTGGTTCTCCACCGCCATCGACGAGGTTCACGTCGGCAAGTCGGGCATCCCGCTCAGCATGACGCTGCGCCTGCCCAATATCCCGGTCACCCACGTCGAGAACATGTGCGCCTCGGGCACCGAGGCCTTCCGCGGCGCCTGCTATGCCGTTGCCTCCGGCGCGGCCGACTTCGCGCTGGCGCTGGGCGTCGAGAAGCTGAAGGACACCGGCTACGGCGGCCTTCCCGGTGGCCGGGGTGGCCCGCTGCAGGCCCTGTGGAACGCCAACGGCACGGCGCCCGGCAACTTCGCCCAGCTCGCCACCGCCTACATGACGGCGCACGGCGTGAGCGGCGAGGACCTCAAGAAGGCGATCGGTCACGTCTCGTGGAAGAGCCACCAGAACGGCGCCAAGAACCCCAAGGCCCATCTGCAGAAGGCCGTCGAGATGGACACCATTCTGAACGCGCCGATGATCGCCTCGCCGCTCGGCCTGTTCGACTGCTGCGGCGTGTCGGACGGCGCGGCCGCGGCCATCGTGACCACGCCGGAGATCGCCAAGTCGCTCGGCAAGCACGACATCGTGAGCGTCAAGGCGCTGCAGCTCTCGGTCTCGAACGGCTCGGAGTCGGGCCACAATTCGTGGGACGGCAGCTACTTCCACACCACGCGCATCGCCTCGAAGAAGGCCTATGAAGAAGCTGGCATCAAGAGCGCGCGCGACGAGGTCTCGATGTTCGAGGTCCACGACTGCTTCTCGGTCACCGAACTCGTGACCATGGAAGACCTGCACATCTCCCAACCCGGCAAGGGCTGGCGGGACGTGCTCGACGGTTTCTACGACGCCGACGGCAAGATCCCCTGCCAGATCGACGGCGGGCTAAAATGCTTCGGCCATCCGATCGGCGCCTCGGGCTTGCGCATGCTCTACGAGATGTACTTGCAGATCCAGGGCAAGGCCGGGCCCCGCCAGCTCAAGAACCCGCGCATCGGCATGACGCACAATCTCGGCGGCTCGCCGCGCGAGAACATCGCCAGCGTGGCCATCGTCGGCCGCTACGAGTAATCACCAACGACAGGGCCCTCTCTCCGGCACGTGCGGTCGGGGAGAGGGCTTTTCTTTGCATCAGTCCGGGAGGCAGCTGCCATGGAGCTCGACAAGAAGCTTATCGGCCATACGTTCAAGCCGTTCACGACCACCGTCGAGGCCGGCAAGATCCGGTTGTTCTGCAAGGCCGTCGGCGAGGAAGACCCGATCTACAGCGACGAGGCTGCGGCCAAGGCGGCAGGCTATCGCGGCATCACCGCGCCGCTCACCTTCCTGCGCGCGCTCCAGGCCGACGATCCTAACAAGGGCGGGTTGCTGCGTCTGCTCAACGTCGACATCGGGTTGATCCTGCACGGCGAGCAGCATTTCGAGTATTTCGCGCCGGTCGTGGTCGGCGATAAGGTCACCTGCCAGGAGAAAGTCGTCGACATCTACGACAAGAAGGGTGGCGCGCTGTGGTTCGTCGTCCAGGAGATGGAGATGAAGGACCAGACGGGCAAACTCGTGGCCAAAGGCAAGGGCGTCACCGTCGTGCGCAATCCCGACGCCTCGAAGAAGTAAGGAGGGAAAGATGACAACCGTTCCGAAGTTCGATCAGGTCAAGGTCGGAGACGAACTGAAGCCGCTCGTCCTGCCCCCGGTCAGCCGCCACCAGCTCGCGCTCTATTGCGGCGGTTCGGGCGATCACAACCCGATCCATGTCGATCTCGACTTCGCCAAGAAGTTCGGTTTCAAGGACGTGTTCGCGCATGGCATGCTGTCGATGGCCTTCCTCGGCCGGCTCGTGACCAGCTACGCTCCGAACAACCAGGTGCGCAAGCTCGGCACACGCTTTACCTCGATCACCTGGGTGGGCGACGTCATCACCGTCAGCGGCAAGGTCACGGGCAAGCGCGAGGAGAACGGCGAGAAGCTGATCGACCTCGAGGTCAAGTGCACCAACCAGAACGGCCAGGACACGTTGCAGGGCCAAGCCACCGTGGCGGCCGCCTGACCAAGATAACCTCACCCTGAGGAGCGCCTGGAGGGCGCGTCTCGAAGGGTGGGATACAGTGTTGATGTTGCTCACCCTTCGAGACGCATCGCTTCGCGATGCTCCTCAGGGTGAGGTCTAGAGGGAGAAATCAGATGGGTCAGATGGATGGCAAGGTGGCGATCGTCACCGGATCGGGGCGCGGCATTGGCCGCGAGATCGCGCTGCGCCTGGTGCGCGACGGCGCCAAGGTGGTGATCAACGACATCGATGATGCCCCGGCCAAGGAGGTCATCGCCGAGATCGAGAAGATGGGCGGCAAGGCAGTGGCCTGCGTCGGCGATGTGGCCAAGCCCGACTTCGGCGACCGCATCGTGAAGACGGCGGTCGATGCCTTCGGCGACTGCCATGTGGTGGTCAACAATGCGGGCTATACTTGGGACTCGGTCATCCAGAAGATGACCGACGAGCAGTGGTACGCCATCCTCGACGTTCATCTCACGGCTCCGTTCCGCATCCTGCGTGCCTTCCAGATCCATTTTCGCGACGCGGTGGAGAAAGAGCGGGCCGCGGGCAAACGCATCGTGCGCAAGGTCGTTAACATCTCCTCGACCTCGGGCGTCAATGGCAACGCCGGCCAGTCGAACTACTCGGCCGGCAAGGCTGGCATTGTCGGCCTCACCAAGACGCTGGCCAAGGAATTCGGTCGCTACGACGTCACGGTGAATGCCGTGGCCTTCGGTTACATCCAGACGCGCCTCACTCAGCCGCTTTCCCAGGGCGAGGCCGGCGAAATCGAAGTCCAGGGCCGCAAGGTCAAGGTCGGCGTCCAGGGTGGCCGGATCGCGGCCATGAACCAGATGATCCCGCTCGGCCGCGGCGGGCTGCCCACCGAAGCCGCAGGCTCGGTCTATCTCTTCTGCAGCCCCGACAGCGATTATGTCAGCGGCCAATGCCTGGTGGTCAACGGCGGCCTTTGACCTCGGTTGGAACGCTCGAAGTCGGAGTCGTCGGTTGTGGTATTGCCGGCCAGGCGGTCGCGACGTTTCTTGCCGACGCCGGACACCGCGTTACCGTCTTCGAGCGCTTCACCGAACCCGGGCCTTCCGGAGCAGGCCTGTTGCTGCAGCCGACTGGTCTTTCGGTGTTGCGCCGCCTCGACTTGGGCGATCAGGTCGAGCGGCTGGGCGCCCGGATTGACGGCCTCCTCGGGCTGAACCATCTCAAGCACGTGGTTCTCGACCTCGCCTACGCCGATCTCCACGAGGCGGCGTATGGGCTCGGTATCCATCGCGGTGCGCTGTTCGGGCTGTTGCATGAAAGGTTGCAGCGCTCGACCGCGCGTCTGGTGACCGGCGCCGAAATCGTCGAGGTCGAGCACGATGGCCGGCGCGCCACGGTGGTGGCCAAGGCGGGCGGCCGGCATGGCCCGTTCGACCTCGTCGTTGTTGCCGACGGGGCGCATTCGCGGCTTCGCGAACGGCTCATGCCGAAGGCGCGGGCGCCGCTCTATCCCTGGGGCTGCATCTGGGCGACCGTGCCCGATGCGGGGAAAATCGCTACCGCTCCCGCCATGCTGCAGCAGCGTCTCCGCGGGACCACGACCATGATGGGGCTGCTTCCGATCGGGCAGGGCCTGGTCACCCTGTTCTGGAGCCTGCCGTCCGCTGCGCTGGAGCCCGGCCAGCCGATCGACCTCGAGGCTTGGCGGATGGACGCGCTGACTCTGTGGCCAGAGGCGGCGGCGCTGATCGAACACGCGGCCGGTGCCGGCAACTTTACCCGTGCCACCTACCGGCAGGTGACGCTGCCGCGCTGGAACGAGGGACCGGTGCTGTTCATCGGCGACGCCGCGCACGGCACCAGTCCCCAGCTCGGGCAGGGCGCGAATTTGGGATTGCTCGACGCCCATGCCCTGTCGCGGGCGCTGGCCGCGAGCGATGACCTCGCCGCGGCGCTGGCGCTGTTCGCGCGCCGGCGCACTCCGTCGGTCCGCTTCTACTGCCAGGCCAGCCATCTGCTGACGCCATTCTTCCAGTCGCACCAGCCGCTGCTCGGGCTGGCGCGGGACGCCCTGCTAGGCCCTGCCTGCGCGGCGCCAGGCCTGCGGACGATGATGACGACCACGCTCGCCGGCCTGCGTCGTGGTTGGTTCTCGACCGACGAGCTCGATGCCGAGGGGCGTTACCCGCTCGAGGACTAGACGACGCTGCGCGACAGCGTCGCCCAGCGCCCCGGCGTCAGGCCGAAGCGCGCCGAGAAATGCCGTGTCAGATGGCTCTGGTCGGCGAAGCCCGTCGCGGCAGCGGTTTCCGACAGCGATATTCCCTGGGCAATCATCGTCCGTGCCCGGGCCAGTCGCCAGCCGACCTGGAAACGATGTGGCGAGGTACCGAAGGCGGCGCGGAAGTGCCTCGCGAGGGCGAAGCGGTCGAGACCGCTCACGCTTTCCAATTCCTCCGAGGCGATCGTGCGCGGGGCTTCGGCCACGAGGAAGTCGCGAACGCGTTCGACCGCCTGGTGGGAGGTAGTGACGCGCGGCGGGCGCCGGCTTGAATCGGCGCGCGACGCCAGGCCTTCGGCCAGGCGACCGACGATGGCGTCCACCGCCAGCGGTTCGAGGGCGTGTGGAAAGTCCGCAAAAGCCTCGCCCAGTAGCGTTGCGAGGGCAGGGTCTTCGGCCACGGCCTCGGGCACGAAGGGCGGCCTTGCGCCGTCGAGCGCGGCCGAAACCGCGCCGGGGTCGGCATAAAGCATGCGGTAGGTGAAGCCGTCGGCCACGCCGGCATGGCCGTCATGCGCCTCGTCGGGATGGAGGACCATGACCTGCCCGGCGCGGCTCGCCTGCCGTGTCCCGCGGTAGTGGAATTCCTGGACCCCGCGCAGCGTCAAGCCGACCCCGTAGGTCTCGTGACGATGCATGCTGTAGGCATGGCCGCCAAACCGTGCTGCCAGCCGCTGCAGGCCGGCGTGCGGTTCGTCGAAACGGATCTGGTCCGGTGCAGTCATCGACATGACGGCTTTACTCCAGCAATCTTCTGGCATCGCCATTGCAGGCCCAGACAGCATGACCGACACGCCATCTCAAGACGAAATCGTCCGTCTCGCCCGCCAGGCCGGCCTCGATCTGCCGCCTGCCTATCTCCAGGAACTGGTCGAAGCCTACGGCCATGTCCGGACGATGATCGGCCGCATCCCGACGGAGCGGCCGCATGGCGATGAGCCTGCGCACACCTTCGTGCCGCAGAAGTTCTTGCCGGCAAAAGAATAGATCATGTCGAACCCGGCTTACCTGACCATCGCCGAGGCTTCTAAGCTCATCGCCGCGCGCAAATTGTCGCCCGTGGAGTTGACCGAGGCGTGCCTCGGCCGGATCGCCAGCCTCGACCATCTGCTGGACAGCTTCGTGACCCTGACGGCTGAACGCGCACGCACCGAGGCGAAGGCTGCCGAGGCGGCGGTCATGGCCGGCCAGCCGCTCGGCCGGCTGCACGGCATCCCCTATTGCCTGAAAGACATTTTCGATACGGCCGGGATCCGCACGACGGCGATGTCCAAGTTGCTGGCCGACAATGTTCCGGCGCGGGATGCCTGGTGCCAGGAGAAGATGGTGGCGGCAGGTGGCGTGCTGCTGGGCAAGAACGCCACCTGGGAGTTCGCGCATGGCGGCCCGTCCTGGGACGTGCTGTTCCCACCGGCGCGCAATCCGTGGAACCGGGACCACTCGCCGGCCGGTTCGTCCTCCGGCTCGGCGGCAGCCGTCGCGGCAGGCTTTTCGCCCGCGACGCTCGGTAGCGATACCGGCGGCTCGATCCGCGGGCCGGCGGCGGCCTGCGGGATCGCCGGCCTGAAGCCGACCTACGGCCTGGTCAGCCGCCGCGGCGTCATCCCGAACTGCTTTACGCATGACCATGCTGGTCCGCTCGCCTGGACCACCGAGGACGTGGCGATCCTGATGCAGGTCATCGCCGGCCACGATCCGGAGGATCCAGGCTCCGCCGATGTGCCAATCCCTGACTATCTGGCCGCATTGACCGGGGACGTGAAGGGCCTCGTGATCGGCGTGCCGGTGGCCTGGCTGGAAACCGAATCACCGCTGACGCCGGCCACCAAGGCCGCCTTCGACGCGGCGCTCGACGTCTTTCGCGGCCTCGGCGCCACGGTGCGTCCGGTCACCCTGCCATTGTTGCAGCAGTTCGACGATGCGAAAAAGACCATCGCCGTGGCCGAGCTGTTCACCATCCACGGCAAGGATCTGCGCACGCGGCCCGAGCTGTTTGGCGCCAGCCTGCGATATCGGATCATCGCCGGCGGCCTGGTGCGTGCCGAGGAATACATCCAGGCGCAGCGCCTGCGGACCGATCTGGCCCGGGCGATGCAAAAGGTCATGGCAAGCATCGACCTGCTGATGCTGCCGACCAGCGAGCCGGCCGGGAAGCTGGAGCCAGTCCCGCCGGCCAGCCTGTTCACCAAGCTGTCGTTCATGACACCGTTCAACGTCGGCGGGAATCCCGCCCTCTCGGTGTGCAGCGGCTTCAACCAGGCGGGCCTGCCGTTCTCCCTGCAGATCGTGGGCAGGCTGTTCGACGACGCCACCGTCCTGCGCGCGGGCGATGCCTACGAGAAGGCGACGCCGTGGCGCGACAGGCGGCCGTCGCTCTAAGTTGCACAAACCTTCAAGACGGTCGGTCCGCGATGGCCGATAGAAGGACATGATCTACGAAACCAAGACGGTCCTCGTCCTGCGTCGCGACCTCGCCGCCTGGCAGGTGGCCAATGTGGCGGCCTTCCTGGCCGGCGGCCTCGCCGGCAACCATCCCCACATCATGGGGGAGCCTTATCGCGATGGCGGTGGCCACGCCTACGCGTCGCTGATCCGCGAACCGGTGTTCGTCTACGGCGCCACGCTCGAAGAGCTGAGGCGCACGCACCAGCGGGCGTTGTCGCGCGAGCTGGTGCCCGCGATCTACATCGAGCCGATGTTCACTACCACCAACGATGCCGACAACCGTGCCGCCGTGGCTGCGGCGCCCGTCGATGCACTGGATTTCGTCGGCATCGGCGTCCACGGCCCGCGCAAGACGATCGACAAGATCGTGAACGGGCTGAAGTTCCTGTCCTAGACGCTCAGGAGCGGCTGACGTGGGCCGACACGCA
>JAUXST010000102.1 GCA_030679805.1 Reyranella sp.
CCAAGCATGAGACAGGCGACGGCGGCAATGAAAGTTGATCAGAGCGCGGCTGTTGCAGGGATGTGTTGCCGCTAACGTCTATAAGGCCGCCGGCAACTCCACCCTGAACCGGCTGCCGCCACCCTCCGCCGCCAGACACACCGCATCGCCGCCGTGGCGGCGCGCGATGTCGAGCACCAGTGCGAGACCAAGGCCGCTACCGCGGCCCGTTTCGGCGCCGCCGGTCAGGCGATAGAAGGGCTCGAAGATGCGCTGCCGCTCGGCCTCGGGCACGCCGGGACCGTGGTCAGAGACTTCCAGCACGGCGCGGCCGCGCTCCTGCGTGACGGAAACCGCGACCGGGCCTTCACCGCCATAGCGCCGCGCGTTCTCCACCAGGTTGCGCACCAGCCGGCGCAGCAGCGTGCGGTCGCCGGACACGGTCACCGGCTGGCCGGTGGCTTCGAGGTCGTAGTGCGAGGCTTCTTCGGCCGCCAGCGCCAGCAGGTCGACCGGCTCGTGCCGCTCCAGTTCGGGAATGGCTTCGAGCCGGCTCGCCAGCAGCACCTGTTCGATCAGATGGTCGAGTTCGGCCACGTCCTCCTTCAGCGATTGTCGCGTCTTGGGATCGGCCTTGTCGCCCAGCAGGGCTGCCGCCATGGAAATGCGCGCGAGCGGCGTGCGCAGCTCGTGGCTGGCGTTGGCCAGCAGCAGGCGGTGCGCCGTCACCAGCTCTTCGATGCGCTGGGCCGAGCGGTTGAAGCTTTCGGCCAGCGCCGCCACCTCGTCGCGTCCCTCGACTTTTACGCGCGCGGAAAGGTCGCCGCCGCCCAGCCGCTCGACGCCGGCCTTCAGTCGCTCCAGCCGGCGGCCGAGGCCGCGCACGATGGGGAAGGCGCCGACGGCGACAGCCAGCGCCACCAGGCCCAGCGCCGCCGCGATCCAGAAGATGGGATTGGGCCGCTCGCGCACCTGGCGCGCGACCAGCCAGCGGCCGTCAGGAAGCTGTAGCGTGAAGTTGGGCCCGCCCGGGCCGCGCCGCCAGCCGGTGCGGGCGCGGCGCACTTCGAAACGCGGCGGCGGCGTGCCTGACATGGCGATCAGGTCACCGCTGGCGCGATAGAGTGCGATGTCGAAGCGCAGCTTGCGGTTCAGCGCCTCGACCGCGCGCTGCTGGTCGGCCTTCGACGCGTCGGAGTCGGGGAGGAGGGCGCCGGTGAGTTCGGCCGCGACGTCGAGATACTGCGGCGTGCGGTTATCGTCGTCCGCCACCCACCACACCACCGCCGCGGCGCCCACGAACACCGCCAGCACGACGAGGATGGTGGCATAGAACTGGAGGTAGAGGCGGTTCATTGGAGCGCGCGCCCCCTCCGGCGCTCCGCGCCACCTCCCCCTGCGGGGGAGGGGTCCGACTTGCTTTCCTCCCCCGCAGGGGGAGGTGCCCGAAGGGCGGAGGGGGAGAGCCCCCTCACCGATCCTGATCCTTCGCGAACACATACCCCGTGCCGCGCAGAGTCAAAATCCGGCGCGGTTTCTTCGGATCGTCCTCGATGGCCGCACGAATGCGCGAGATGTGGACGTCGACCGAGCGGTCGAAGGCTTCGAGCTTCTCGCCCTTCAGCAGATCCATCAGCGCGTCGCGCGACAGCACGCGGCCGGCGCGTTCGGCCAGCACCAGCAGGATCGCGAATTGATACGAGGTGATGGTGCGCTCCTCGCCATCGACGCGCACGACGCGCGCACCCTTGTCGATTTCGAGGCGGCCGAAGCGCAGGATTTCGGACTTGGCCGTGCCGCCGCCACCACCACCCCTACGGCGCAGGATGGCGCGCAGCCGCGCCTGCAGCTCGCGCGGCTCGAAGGGCTTGGCGAGATAGTCGTCGGCGCCGATTTCCAGGCCGACGACTTTGTCCATCGGCTCTCCTCGCGCCGTCAGCATGAGGATCGGCACGTCGCTCGAGGCGCGCAGCTTGCGGCAGAGGTCGAGGCCGTCGGCGTCGGGCAGCATGAGGTCGAGGATCACCGCGTCGAAGGTCTCGCGCTTGAGCAACGCCTCGCCCTCGCGGCCGGTGCCGGCCACCGTCACACGAAAGCCCGCCCCGCCGAGATAGTCAGAGACCATCCCGGCGAGGCGGTTGTCGTCGTCGATCATCAGGATCCGCTCGGCCATCGGCTCAGTATCGGTCGGGCGCGACCCTGATGTCATCTTCCGCCAGCCTCGGTCATTAGCCCTTGCGAGGGCCGTGGCCGTGGTCGCTCCAGGCCTTGAAGAAAGCCTGGCGCTGCGTGACGCTCAGAACGTTCGCCGCATCCGTCAGCGCCTTGGTGAAGCGCTTGGAACTGTCGTCGCTCACCTTCATCTGCAGGGTGCGGATCTGCTCGATCTTCGCCGGGTCGACGGTCGGGGCCTGAAGGGCCGCTTCCATCGCCTTGCGATTCTCGACACGCTGGTCGTGCAGCGGCTTCATGTCCGCGAAAGC
>JAUXST010000215.1 GCA_030679805.1 Reyranella sp.
CCTTCGCACAGGAAGCGGGCGCGGCGCTCGGCGTCGGCGGATTTCAGCGTGCGTTCCAGCGCCTGGGCGAGCGGTGCCACGTTGAAGGCTTGTGCGGCCGTGCGCACGAGCCGGGACAGCGTGTCCATCGCGGCGTCCGGATGCCGGCCCGCGGCGCGCAGCACGTCGAGCGCCATGACGTTGCCTGAGCCTTCCCAAATCGCATTGAGCGGCGCCTCGCGATAGTAGCGCGCCATTGGCAGGTCCTCGGTGTAGCCGTTGCCACCCAGGCATTCGAGCGATTCGTAGACCACCTGCGGAGTGCTCTTGCACACCAGGAATTTTACCGCCGGCGTCAGCAGCCGGGCGTAGGCGGCTTCGCGCGGGTCCGACACGGCATGATCCGCCGCATGGGTGAGACGGAACACCAGCGCCACCTGCGCCTCCAGTTCCAGCGCGAGGTCGGCGGCGACGGCGCGCATCGCCGGCTGGTCGGCGAGGCGGCGCTGGAACACCGAGCGGTTGCGGATGTGATGCAGCGCCTGGCTGAGCGCGATGCGCATCTGGCCGGCCGAGGCGATGGCGCAGTCGAGTCGCGTCAGGTTCACCATCTCGATGATGGTGCGCACGCCCGCGCCCTCGGAGCCGACCCGCTCGGCATAGGCCGCATGGAATTCGACTTCCGAGGAGGCGTTCGACTTGTTGCCGAGCTTGTCCTTCAGGCGCTGGAAGCGAAGGTTGTTCTGGCTGCCGTCGGGCCGGTAGCGCGGCATCAGATAGCAGGTGAGGCCGCCTTCCGCCTGGGCGAGCACGAGGAAGGCATCGCACATCGGTGCCGACATGAACCATTTGTGGCCGGTGACCTCGACGTGATCGCCATGCGGTGCCGCGCTCGTGATGTTGGCGCGCACGTCGGTGCCGCCCTGGCGCTCGGTCATGCCCATGCCCAGCGTCACGCCCTTCTTCTGCAGCCACGGCAGTGGGCGCGGATCATAGGTTCGCGACTGGATCTTGGCCCGCCATTTCTTGAGCAGCGCCGGTTCGGCTGCGAGCGCGCCGACGCAGGCGTGCGTCATGGTGATGGGGCATAGGTGCCCGCTCTCGGCCTGGGTGGCGAGGTAGAGCCGCACGGCACGGCTGCTGAGTGGGCCCTGCGGTTCGCTGCCGTCGTGTGCCGAGGCGTGGATGCCGTGGCCGATGCTCTTTTCCATCAGCGCGTGATAGGCGGGATGGAACTCGACCAGGTCGAGGCGGTTGCCCTTGCCGTCCATCGTCCGGAGCTTGGGCGGGTTCTCGTTGGCGACGCG
>JAUXST010000224.1 GCA_030679805.1 Reyranella sp.
CCCGCACCGTGATCTTCCCGTGAAGGAATCCATCGTCCGCTCGGTGGTCGAAGATCTTGCCGAAGCCGGGCGCATGGTCGATGGCGCGCTCCAGGGCTGGTGGAAAGAACTCGGCGAACTGGGATCGGATCCGGCCCGGACGCGATTGTGCCTGGTCGCGGCGCTGACGGTGCCGCTCGCCACCACGATGGCGCTGTGGCTCGAGGTCGAATCGGTGTGGTGGGCGGCGATCAGCGGCTACATGACGATCATGGCCTCGGGCGCGGCCTCGATCCGCAAGGGCCTGCTGCGCCTGGCCGGGACGATCGGCGGTGCGGCAGCGGGATTCATCGTGGCGCGCTGGCTGCCCTACGATCACTTTGCGCTCAGCCTGTTCCTCGCCGGCGCCACGATGCTGGGGGTGGTCGCCATGCAGGTCAGTCCGCACGGGCTCGCCTGGCTGTTCGCCACCATCACCTCGATCCTGGTGCTGCTGGAGGGGCTGAACAATCCCCTGCAGGTGCCCTACATCGCCTTCTACCGCATCTTCGAGGTCGGCATCGGCGTCACGGCGTCGGCCATCGTGGCCAACCTGCTCATGCATTGGCATGCCGATCCGCCGCCAACATTGCCGGGATGGCGCCACCTGCTCGGGCCGCAATGGCCGGCGATGCTGCACGGCATGCGCGCGGCGATCGCCGTCGTCGTCATGATGCAGGTCTGGATCTGGATGGACCTGCCGCAGGTCACCGAGATGGCGGTCAGCATCGCCGTGGTGATGTCCGCGCCCGTGATCGGCGATGGCTCGCTCGGCACCCGGCATGCCGTCGCCGAACGATCCCTGCACCGGATCCTCGGCTGTTTCCTGGGCGGCCTCGTGGCGCTGGGCTGCCTGGCGCTGGATGTGACGTCGTTCCCGTGGTGGCTCGCCATGCTGGGGGGCAGCGTGTGGATCGGCATGCATATCCAGAACGGCCGCCACGGCGTGGGCTACCTCGGGACCCAGGCGGCGTTCGTGTTCATCGTGACCCTGATCCAGGGCCCGGCGCCGCCTGCCAGCATCATGCCGGGCATCGACCGCTTCGCGGGCATCGTCGGCGGCATGGCAATCCTGCTGGTCATTTCGCTGATGCTGTGGCCCAACGAGATCGAGCGGAAGGCGGAGCGGACATCCTGACGCATGCGGCGTCGCTGCTTCAGCCGGCTCGACCCATGCAACGACCTCACCCTGAGGAGCGTTGCGAAGCGACGCGTCTCGAAGGGTGGGCGGCGGGTACAACGCATGTGGCCCATGCTTCGAGACGGCCGCTCTGCGGCCTCCTCTGCATGAGGTTTGTTGCTACTGAGCAGGAACGCGCTCTAGTTTCCGCGCCATGACAGTCAACGCGGCGCCCGGCGCCCCTCCGACGGACCGCATCCTGCGCGCCATCCTGGCCATCCTCTTCTCCGTCTCGTGCTTTTCGGTCCTCAACGCCATTTCCAAGACGCTGACACAGCACTATCCGGTCGCTGAGGTCGTGTGGGCACGTTACATCGTGGCTTTCGGCTTCATGCTGGCGCTGTTCCTGCCGCGAAGCGGTCGCGACCTTTTCCGCTGGCGCAATGTCGGCAGCCAGATCATCCGCGGGTCGCTGCTGTTCTGTTCGTCGTTCCTCTACTTCAACGGGCTGGTCCACATGCCGCTGGCCTCGGCGGCGTCGATCTCGCTCACCTCACCGCTGATCGTAACGGCACTGTCGGCGCGCTTTCTCGGCGAGCCGGTCGGCGTCAAACGCTGGGTCGCGGTCTGCATAGGCTTTGCCGGCGCGCTGATCGTGGTGCGGCCGGGGTCCGCCAATTTCAACTGGTACGCGCTTCTGATCGTGGCCAGCACGGTGAGCAGCGCGCTCTATCAACTCTTCTCGCGGCGCTACGGCCAGACCGAGCGGCCCGACGCATCGGCCACCATGGCGACCATCGTCGGCACCGTAGCGGCGGCACCCTTCCTGCCCTTCGACTGGGTGACGCCGGCGCTGGGCTGGGACCTCGTGCTGTTCCTGGGGCTGGGTGCCATGGCCGCCATCGGCCACTACTTCCTCACCATCGCCTACAGCCAGGCGCCGGCCGCCGTGGTGGCGCCCTTCAACTACGCCCAGCTCATCGGCGCGGCGCTGCTGGGCTACCTGGTGTTCGACAACATTCCCGATTTCTGGACCTGGGTGGGGGCGGCGGTCATCGTCTGCTCCGGCCTCTACATCGGCCATCAGGAGCGGCTCAGGTATCTGTCGATGGTTCGGCCGAACAAGATTTGACCAGTTGACCAAGTTTTAATCTGTCTAGGCCAGGAGCGCGCCACTACGGGCGGAGCACCCCCTGCCCTGAAGTGGCCTCATGGTCTTTTGTACCGTGAGCCTCCGGCTCGCTCATCCGGCGCATTCACATGCGCCTTAGGCGCACGAGACGCGCGCGCTCCTAGTCATGAGTCTGCTGGATGGCACATCCCTTGCTTCAAATTCGGCAGCGCAGAATCGCTTCGCGCGATTCTTTCTCGGTTGGCGTGCCGGCTATTTCGATGACGGCTGCCGTTCGCGGTGGCCGCTGAGGAGTTGTCTGGGCCAGAACACCGACATCGCCGAAATCCCCTGCCACCACCCGCTGCCACCCGTCTGCTGATCGAGGAGGACCCGCCATGTGTGACCGAATTGGCTGTACGCATTTTTCCAAGCTTTCCGAGATGGACTTTTCCGGTGCCGCCGTCGCATCGCGTCGCCGGTTCCTGAAGGGCGCTGCGGCCGCGAGCACCATCACCATGGCGGCGGGGCCCGGCATGTTCCTGGGCGGGCCGGCGCAGGCTGCAGCCGGCCTCAAGTCGACGCACGGTTCGGGCTTCTGCAACCTCAACCTGTTTCTCGCCCATTCGCGGCAATACTCGAAGGCCGCCGGCACCGAGCTGATCTTCATCAACACGCCGACCTCGGCCGAGATGGTGACGTTCCTCGGCATGGGCCAGGTCGACATCGGCCTGATGCCCTACACCAGCTTCATGGCGCTCTATGATAAGGGCGCTCCGGTCAAGATCGTGGCCGGCGGCGGCGTCGAGGGCTGCGCCATCGTGGCCAGGCCCGGGCTCGATACGCCGGAGAAGCTCAAGGGCAAGACCCTCGGCACCTTCCAGATGGATACGCTGGAGGTCATGCCCTACGACTACCTGAAGAAGCACAAGATCTCCTTCAAGGACGTCAAGGTCCGCTACATGGGCAACACGCCCGAGGCCGTCGAGGCCTTCAAGGCGGGCGCCATCGACTGGATCTGCACCATCGAGCCCTATGCCTCGGCGCTGGTGGCCGACGTCAAGGGTGCGGTGATGCTGACCGACGGCATCGATCTCTACGGCAAGGGCTATACCGACTGCGTGCTGGCCGCGCGGTCGAGCCTGATCAAGGACAATCCGGCCGGACTGAAGGCGATCATCAAGGGTATGATGCAGGCCCAGCTCGACGCCGAGACCCAGACCGAGGCGGTGCTGAAGGAACTGGTCGGCAAGTACTACAAGACCTCGATGGAGAACGCCAAGATCGCCCAGGGCAAGCAGCCGGCGGTGGTCGACGCGCGTGGCCAGACCGACTTCATCCTGCAGCGCACCGACAGCGTCATGGAGATGGGCTACATCAAGAAGAAGCCCGGCCGCGATGCCATCGACTGGACCATGCTCGAAGAGGTGATCAAGGAGAACCCTGACCTCTACGGCAAGCTGAAGTACAAGTCTGCCTGATGGCCGTCGTCACTCGCGACGGTGAAGCGAGCGCCGCCGCCGGAGCATCCCGCCCGGCGGCGGCAACCCGGCTGCTCGCCTCGATGGCGGGGCTCGACTGGCTGGCCAAGGTCTGGTGGACCTGCCTGTCGATCAGCCTGTTCGCGGGACTCTGGGAACTGTGCTGGGCGATGGGCTGGGCCGACGAGAAGCTGCTGCCGCCGCCGCACATCTTCCTCGACAACATCGCCGAGCAGGGCAGGTTCTTCAACACTGCCACGCGCTGGCAGGTCGGTACGTCCATGACCGAGGGCCCGTCGGCCTTCGAATCGGTGCTGATCACCGGCGCCGCCACCACGATGCGCGTGTTCGTCGGCCTGGTGCTGGCCTCGGTGCTGGCGATCGCGGTCGGCGTGCTGGTCCGCTACTACCGCTTCTTCGACCGGCTGGTGCTGCCCACCATCACCCTGCTGTCACCGGTGTCGCCGATCGCCTGGCTGCCGGTGGCGATCTTTCTGTTCGGCATCGGCAATGCGCCGGCCATCTTCATGGTGGTGGTGGCGCTGTTCTTCCACATGGTGCTGGCGACCATCAACCAGATCGACACCGTCAACACCAACCTGATCAACGTGGCGCGCACGATGGGGGCCTCCAAGCCGCAGATCTACGCCCGCGTCATCGTTCCCGCCATCCTGCCCGGCATGCTCCAGGTGTTGCGCATGAACCTGTTCGGTGCCTGGATGGTGGTGTTGGTCGCGGAGTCGACCGGCGTCGGCTACGGTATGGGCCAGGTCATCATGCTGGCGCGCAACACCTTCAATCCGTCGCTGGTGTTCTTCACCATCGCCGTGATCGGCGTGCTGGGCTTCACCTTCGACTGGCTGCTGCGGCTGGCGCAGCGCCGCATCCTCTACTGGCTGCCTGATACCGCGGAGAGATTGCGTGTCCTCTGAAAGCGCACCGACCTTCTCGTCGCGCGACGCGGTCGTGTGTCGCGGCGTTGGCAAGACCTGGGCGGCTGGCACCAAGCGGGCGCACGAGGCGCTGCGGGACATCGACCTCGACATCAAGCCCGGCGAGTTCGTGGTCTTCCTCGGCCCCTCGGGCTGCGGCAAGAGCACCTTGCTCTACCTGATCGCTGGCCTAGAGGACGCGACCGACGGCCAGATCTGGTCGTTCAGCGACAAGGTCGAGACGCCGTCGCCCGAACGCAGCCTGATCTTCCAGGAGACGTCGCTCTTCCCGTGGCTGACGGTGTGGCAGAACGTGAGTTTCGGCCTCGCCATCCGCGGCGCCTCGCAGGAGGAGCGCCGCAAGGTCGCCGCAGAAGCGCTGCAGCGCGTCGGCTTGATTGCCGCCATGGACAAGCGGCCGGATGAACTCTCGGGTGGCATGCGCCAGCGCGTGGCGGTTGCCCGCGCGCTCGCCATGCGGCCCAAGGTGCTGCTGATGGACGAGCCCTTCGCCGCGCTCGACGTGCAGACGCGCGCGAGGATGCAGGACTTCCTGCTCGACGTGTGGCGCGATTCGGGCGCCTCGGTACTGTTCGTCACCCATCACATCGACGAGGCGGTGGCGCTGGCCGACCGTGTCGTGGTGTTCACCTCGCGGCCTGGCCGCATCAAGACGATCTACCCGATCGACCTGCCGCGTCCGCGCAACCTGTTCTCGCGCGAGGCCGAGGCGATGCGTATCCAGCTCACCGAACTCCTGCGCGACGAGGTCGACCGCGCTTTCGCCGAGCAGGAAGCCTTCGCGGCGCCGGCCTGAACCGTTTCGACCCATCCCGAAGGAGAGCCTCACATGGCCACCAGTCTCGTCCGCAGCCGCGCCGTCATCACCGGCACCAAGGATCGCTTCACCTGGAACGAGATCAAGGACGGCGCCGTCCTGCAGGAGGACGGCGTCATCGTGGCCGTCGGCACCTACGACGACCTGCATGCCAAGCACCCGACCGTGCCGGTGATCGGCAACGGCAAGGAGATCCTGCTGCCGGGCTTCGTTAACGGCCATCACCACGTCGGCCTGACGCCGGTGCAGCTCGGTTCACCCGATATGCCGCTGGAACTGTGGTTCATCACCCGCATGGTGATCCGCAACCTCGATCTCTACCTCGACACGCTCTACTCGGCCTTCGAGATGATCGGCTCGGGCATCACCACGGTGCAGCACATCCAGGGCTGGATGCCGGGCACCTTGCCCGACGTCGAGAAGCGGGCGAACGAAACCATCCGTGCCTACGAAGACATCGGCATGCGCGTTTCGTACTGCTACGCCGTGCGCGACCAGAACCGGCTAGTCTACCAGGCCGACGAGGACTTCGTGGCCAGCCTGCCGGCGGAACTGCGAGACCCGATGAAGCGCTGGTTCGAGCGCTTCAAGATGAGCCTCGACGATGCGATGGACATGTTCAAGTCGTTCCATTCGCAGCACCACAACAAGCGGCGGGTAAAAATCCAGCTGGCGCCGGCCAATCTGCACTGGTGCTCGGACAAGGCGCTCACGCTGCTGTCGGACGCCTCGGCCAAGTACGACGTGCCGATGCATATGCACCTGCTCGAGACCGCCTATCAGAAGGAATATGCCTGGCGCCGCGGCAAATGCACGGCGCTGGAATACATCGACCGCTTCGGCATGGTGAACAAGCGCCTGACCCTGGGGCATGGCGTGTGGCTGAACGAAAAGGACATCGACCGCCTGGCCGAAGCAGGCGGCTGCGTCTGCCACAACTGCTCGTCCAACTTCCGCCTGCGCTCCGGTGTGGCGGCGCTCAATCACTTCGAGAAGAAAGGCATCAACACCGCCATCGGGCTCGACGAGGCCGGCATCAACGACGACCGCGACATGCTGCAGGAATTGAAGCTGGTGCTGCGCGCCCATCGCGTGCCCGGCATGGTCGAAGCCGACGTCCCGACTATGTCCCAGGTTTTACGCATGGCGACAGTGGGTGGTGCGAAAACGACACCCTACGGTGAGAGCATCGGCACGCTCGAGGTCGGCAAGGCCGCCGACATGGTGCTGATCGACTGGGACAGCATCGCCTATCCTTATCTCGACGAACTGACACCGACGCTCGATGCCGTGGTCCAGCGCGCCAAGCAGCAGGCCGTCACCACGACGATCTGCGACGGCGAGGTGATCTACAAGGAAGGCAAGTTCACCAAGGTCGATCGCACGGTGGCGCTGAAGGCACTGCACGACGACCTCACCAAGGCGCTGGCCGACGACGAGGTCGAGCGGCGCAAGCTCTCGGTGGCGCTGCTGCCGCACGCGCGGCGCTTCTACGACAAGTATATGGACCCTTCTAAGCACGTGCCGTTCTACCGGCCGAGTTCGATGGTGTGAGGATCATGCGGACCGCGGAGCTCCAGCTCCGCTCATGAGTGGGCCTAGAGGCCCGCGGTCCGAAGACGCGCGATATAGAACCCATCGAGGCCGCCGCGTTCGGGCCACATCGAGGGCAGGGTGCGGACGTCGCCGTCTTTCGTGAGAGCGCCATCGAGGCCCGGCAGCTCGGCCGGCTGGACGGGGACGCGGTGCAGACGCGGCTCACGCATCAGCAGGGCCTCGATCCGCGCCGGGCCTTCGTCCTCCTGCAGCGAGCAGACGGCATAGACCAGCGTGCCGCCGGGCTTGAGTTGCTCGACGGCGTGCAGCAGCAGCCGATCTTGGGTGAGGGTGAGGCGGCCCACGTCCTCCTCGTCCTTCAGCCAGGCGAGGTCGGGATGGCGGCGCAGCGTGCCGGTGCCGGAGCAGGGGGCGTCGAGCAGGA
>JAUXST010000229.1 GCA_030679805.1 Reyranella sp.
CGCGCGGCAGATTGAGCGCGGCCACGAGGTCGCGCACCTCCTGGCGCGCCGCGACGTGGCTCAAGGTCAGCGAGGGACCGCCGCCGCCACGCTTGAGATCGAGCAGAGTCAGGCCACTCAGGAACAGCTCCTTGTAGATCACACGCTCGCTCAAGCCCGCCGCGACGCGAAAGCCGATGCGCTTGGCCAACACCTCGATCACCGCGGCCATGTCGCGCTTGTTGCGGGCCGCGAGCGAAGACAGGCGATTGCGCATCACGATCCAGTCCACGGGACGTCCACCCTGCATGGCGCGCAACTGCCGCTGCTTCCAGACCGCCTCGGCATAGATCGACGGCCGCACGATCCTGAGCGTGTCGGGATCGACCCGGGCCAGCAGGTCGAGGTCGATGAAGCTGTCGTTCAAGGGCGTCAGCAACGTGTCGGCCCAGGTATGGGCAAGGCGCGAGAGATAGGTGTCGCTGCCGGGCGTGTCGACAATGACGAAATCGGCAGCGCCCACCACGGGCTCCAGCGCCGCTTCCAGACGCGCCCGTTCGTCCGCCTCGGCCGAGGACCGATCGTTCAAGGTCGAAAGCGGCACCGCGGCGTGGCGTGGCATCGGCAAATCGGCGCCCTTGCGCTGGGCATAGGCGCCGCGATTCTCGAGATAGCGGCTGAGCGTGCCTTGGCGCGCATCGAGATCGAGCGTGGCCACGCGCCCGCCCTCCGCCATCAACGCCACCGCGATATGCAACGCCGTCGTCGATTTGCCCGATCCGCCCTTTTCGTTGCCGATCACCAGCACATGGGCCCGGCCCGGAACCCGCGCCGTCTGCGTCTGGACGATGCTCGGGTTGGCCGCCGCTTGGAAATTGCCGGTCACGCCAGTTTACGAATCCAGACCGCGGTGTCGTGGAACACCGCGCCGCCGTTGGGCCAGCCGGGATCGGCCGACGTCACGGCATTGATGCCGATACCTGTTTCGAAATTGCGGTTCGGCCAGATGCCCTCGACGACAACGACGCCCTTCTGCTGGCCGGACTTGGCCTTGGCGTTGACCACCGTCTTTCCGCGCTCGTTGCCGATTTCCACGCGATCGCCGTCGGCAAGGCCCATGGCGGCGCAATCCTCGGGATTCATCATCGCCGTCGGCCGCACCTCGCGCTTCTGCGAACTCGGCGTCTCGGTGAAGGTCGAATTCAGGAAGGTGCGCGCCGGCGCCGCGACCAGGCGGAACGGCTTCTCGGCCGTGGCATTGTCGATCACGTCGAAATGGTCGGGCAGGCTCGGCATCTCCTTGCCGCGCGGGCCCCAAGCCGCCCAGTCCGGCTTGAAACGGAACTTCTTGTCGGGCCAGGCGAAGCCGTCGAGGAAATGCGACGTCTCGAAGCCGAGGTGGAAATCCTGGCCACCCTTCTGCCAGTTGGTCTCGGCGTCCCACATGCCCGAGACTCTGAGCGTCTCGTCCATGATCTCCCATGGCGTCATGCCGAATCCGCGGTGCTCGGCGCCCAGACGTTTGGCCAGCTCGGAGATGACGAAGTGATTCTCCCGGCATTCGCCCGGCGCCTCGATCACGGCCTTGGTCACCTGGAAGAAGGTATGCCCGCTCGCCGTGTAGAAATCGTCGTGCTCGAGGAACATGGTGGCCGGGAGCACGATGTCGGCGTAGGCCGCCGTTTCGGTCATGAACTGCTCGTGCACGCAGGTGAACAGATCCTCGCGTGCAAAGCCCTTGTGCACGAGATCGAGCTCGGGGCAGACCATCGCCGGGTTGGTGTTCTGGATCAACAGACCGGTGACCGGCGGACCGTTCTTCAAGGCCTCGCGATCGCCCGTCAGGATCGGCCCCAGCCGCGACTGGTCGAGATCGCGGATAGATGTGTCGACCATGTCGAGGCCTTCGATCAACGTGCGATTGAGCGGATACATGCCGGTGTGGCCGTAGAGCGCCCCGCCGCCCTTGTATTTCCATGCCCCGGTCACCGCCGGCAGACAGGTCACCGCATGCATGTTGGCCGCGCCATTGCGGCTGCGGCTGAAGCCGTGATGACAGCGAATGAACGCGGCCTTGCTCTGCCCGAAGAGCCGGGCGAAGGCCACGATCTCCTCGACCCGAAGGCCGGTGATCTTCGACGCCCATTCCGGAGTGCGGTCCGCGACATGGGCAGCCAACTCGTCCGGCGCATCGGTGTAGCGGCGCAGATAGTCCCAGTCGGCATAGCCCTCCTTGAAGAGGACATGCATGATGCCCACCGCCAGCGCACCATCGGTGCCCGGTCGCACGGCGAGGTGCATGTCGGCCTGCTCGGCCGTGCCGGTGCGGTAGGGATCGACCACGACCAGCTTCGCCCCGCGCTTCTTGGCCTTCATGGCGTGGGTCATGACATTGACCTGGGTGTTCACCGGATTGCCGCCCCAGATCACCACCAGTTCGGAATGCTCGTCGACCTCGCGCACATCGGCGCCGCGCTTGGCGCCGACGCCCGCGATCCAGCCGGTATCCGACAGGGTCACGCAAATAGTGGAGAAATAGCGCGAGTATTTCATCGCATGGCGCAGCCGGTTGATGCCGTCACGCTGCACCAGGCCCATCGTCCCGGCATAGTAATAGGGCCAGATCGTCTCGCTGCCGTGCTGGCGCGCCTTGGCGATGAATTGCTCGGCCACTGTATCGAGTGCATCGCTCCACGAGATCTCGGCGAATTGCTTGGAACCCTTGGGGCCGACCCGGCGCAGCGGTTTCATCAACCGGTCGGGATGATGGACACGCTCGGCGTAACGGGCGACCTTTTCGCAGATTACGCCGGCGGTGTAGTCGTTTCTGTGTGAGCCACGCACCCGGCCGATCGTTTTCGCGTCCAGCCTCTCGACATCCAGCGCACAGGTGCTGGTGCAATCGTGCGGACAGACCGACGGCACGGTGGTAACGCCCGCATTGCGGCTCTTGGACCGCGCATCGGGAGAATAGGCATGATCGTCAGGGGACATGTGGACGCTCCGCGGGAAGTGCCGCACCATACAGCCGGTGCGCATCAGGACAAAGCGCGCTCCGGGAGAGAGTCTAGCGTGCCTGAAGAGCCCACAGACGTCGGCAGCGTTCGCCGAGCCACGCCGGCCGATGCCGCCGCGATCGCTGCATTCGCGCCAAGCGTCCCGCCCCCGGCGATAGCTGACAATCGGGCGACGTTCGTAATCGATGGTGCGTCCGGCCCGTTCGCGGTCATCGACCTTGTCCAGCACCGCGATCACCTGCAGATCGAGCATCTCGTCGCCGCCGCGACGGGAAAGCCCGACCATGTCCGAACGCTGATCGCGTTCGCCGAGGCCGCAGCGCGCGCCGTCGGCGTTCGCAAGGTCCGCCTGCCTCAGGGCGCGATGCCGGAGGAATTCGCGGCGTCGCTGGGCTATGTCGATGGCCTCAAGACAATTTCGACCGGCGCGCTCGCACGCGCGCGAGATCATCTCGAAGCCGTCGGGGTTCCCTTGTGGCGTGACGGCACCGCATCGATCACCCAGACGTTGTACTATCGGGGCGTCTGGGCGGCGGTGGCACTGCTGATCGGCCTCGGCAGCGTCTCGCTTGCGGTGTTCAGCGGCAGTCAGACCACTTTGTTTCACATCGTGGCGCCGGCCGTGCTCTGCACTGCCACCTCGGTATTCGCCGTCTGGCAGATTGCCCTGATCGCCGCAGCGGCGCGACGCGGGGGCGGCGTGGCCGTGCCCCTCGCTGCAGTTGTCCTCGCTTGCGCTTCCGTGCTGGCCATCGGCGTCATGCTCTACGACCGTGCGGTGCCGGCTCTCGCCGAGCTGTGGAACATCTACAACGGCGATGAAGAATTGAGCGATCTCGCGGTCTCGGTCGGTCCCAACGGGACCACGCTGCATGTCGACGGCACCTACGGCATGGACAGCGACCAGGCGGTCCGGCGGGCGCTGGAGCAGAATCCGAAGGTCCGCGAGGTCGTGCTGGCCGGCCCGGGCGGGCGCATGGGCGCGGGCTTCGAGATCAGCCGCCTGATTCGCAGCCGTCGCCTGGCCACGCGCGTGGAAACCGCCTGTGCCTCGGCCTGCACCATCGCCTTCCTGGGTGGCGTCGACCGCAGCATCGCAGCCGGCGCCAAGCTCGGCTTCCATCGCGCCAGCTTCCCCGGCATGAGCGCCGACGACATGTTCGGGGCCAACCGAGACATGAAGCGGTATCTCACGATGAGCGCCGGGGTCGCCCCCGATTTCGCCCAGCGCGTACTCGACACGCCAGGCGATTCGATCTGGGTGCCGACGCCGGAGGAATTGCTGGCGGCGCGCGTCATCAAGCGCGTCGATCAGGTCGAAAGACGATGATGCACCATGCGAATATTCCGATGGAAGCTGATGGACTATTTTTGATTTTGAACCTCGACCTCCGCCCAAAGAACCGGCAACTGATTGTCGCGTCCTTGGTCGTCGATGCTCTTTATCTTCAAGACGGTCCCCGGATTGAGAGTACGCATCACAGGACTCTGCACTCTTTGCCCGGGTATCCCGCCATCCCTTAAGTACTTGGGTGATAGCGTTCTTACGATCTTGCCAACCAACGGCATTTCAATTTTCTGCCCGACCGAGACGGGAATACCCCGGCCAGTCTGATCTGAGGGAACCATCTCGAATGTTCCGATGGCCGAGGACTCTACCCAGTTCGTCTCTTTGTCGTCACTTTTCCCCAGATAGAACCATCCAGTCTCTCCCAAGGAAGCAGGCTGACTTGACGGCGGCGTTCTGGACGTCTCGCCACCGGACGCAGAGGAGATTGAAAGCCCGGCAAGGGCTCCTGAGAGGCCAACCGCGCCAATCCCTGACGGCAGAGTTGCATCCGGTTTGGCTAGGTATGCCCTCAGTTTGCCCGCAAGATCGGGCGGCGCCAATTCGAGGTCGATGATGAACCGAATGTTGGTTCGCGTGCGCTCGACGTCGGTCGACGCGGCGGCTGCCTTGACCAATTCGAGCGCTGTCTCTAGCGTTTTGGCGTTCCTTGCCTCACTTGCCTTATAAATTTCGGCGCCCATCTCGGCAAACCAAGCTATCAGCCCGCCAATCACCGCAAGAGCTAACGGTCCAGACCACCAAATATTCTTGCGCCTTTGTAGTGCCAGTTCTTCACTCTTGAGATCCAGTTCCTTTGCCTTGAGGCACAGCTCCTTGTCTTTCAATTCCTGTTCGTTGAGCATGTTCGCCTCGCCAAAGCTCGGGGGTCTTTCGGATAGACCTCAGATTGCTGCAATCTAGACTGGTATTCGTGATGAATGGTCTACCAAAAGCTGCCCTAGATCAAGCCGCGCTGGAGTTATTGAAGTGATCCCCCGCGGTCTTTCCTACGACGACGCCATGCGGCAGTTCCGCTGGCCCAAGCCCCAGCGCTTCAACATCGGCCGCGCTGTCTGCGAGCGCCATCCGCCCGACGCTTTGGCCATGATCGTCGAGAATGCCGACGGCAGCGTCCGCAACTGGACGTTCGGCCAGTTGCTGGCGGCCAGCTCGCGGTTGGCCAATGCCCTTGCAGCGCGTGGAATCGCCAAGGGCGATCGCGTCGGCGTGTTCTTGAGCCAGGGGGCGGAACTCACGCTCTGTCACCTCGCCGGTTACCGCATGGGCGCGATCGTGCTGCCGCTGTTCACCCTGTTCGGCGAGGAAGCGCTGGAATACCGGCTGGCCAATGCCGAGGCGTCGGCGATCGTGACCGACATGAGCCAGCTTCCCAAGGTGTTGGCGGTGCGTGAACGCCTGCCGCATCTCAAGACGATCATCGTGATCGGCGCCGGTGCCCACGGCAGCGACTTCCTCGACTGGGACCGGCTGCTGGCGGCCGCCTCCGATCGCTTCACCACCGTCGATACCGCGGCCGAGGATCCGGCGCTGCTGATCTACACCTCCGGCACGACCGGCCAGCCCAAGGGCGCGCTGCACGCCCACCGCATGATGCTGGGCTGCATCCCGGCGGTGGAACAGATGCTGAGCCACTGGCCAAGGGGCAACGAGGTGATGTGGACGCCGGCCGAATGGGCGTGGATCGCAGGCCTCTACGACGCGCTTTTCCCGGCGTGGTACTATGGCACGCCGGTACTGGCGCATCGCTTCGCCAAGTTCGATCC
>JAUXST010000240.1 GCA_030679805.1 Reyranella sp.
GCTTCCTGTTCACCCTGGGCGGTCGCCGCATCGAGGTGCTCGAAGCCATGGTCGCCAGCCTGAAGCCGGCCATTCTGGGCGAGGACATCCGCTACGCCGAACGCGTCTGGGACCGGCTGTGGCGCGAACTCTACTTCCTCGGCCACAAGGGCGTGACCATCTTCGGCCTCGCCGCCATCGACACCGCGCTGTGGGACGCCAAGGGCAGGGCGCTCGGCCAGTCGGTCGCCCATCTGCTGGGCGCGGCGCGCGACCGCGTCCCGGTCTATTGCAGCGCCGGCCTCTGGCTGTCGGCGACGCCGGACGAACTGGCCGCCGAGGCGGCCGGCTACGTGGCGCAGGGATTCCGTGGCGTGAAGATGCGCGTCGGCAAGAAGCACGTGGAGGAGGACGTCGAGCGCGTCGCCGCCGTCCGCAAGGCAATCGGACCCAGGGTGTCGCTGATGTGTGACGCCAGCCGCGGCTTTACGGCCGACCACGCGATCCGGCTCGGCCGAAAGCTCGAAGACTTCGATCTCGCCTGGTTCGAGGAACCGGTCGCGCCCTACGATCATCGCGGCTCGGCCCGCGTCGCCGCGGCCCTCGACACGCCGATCGCCAGCGGTGAGACCGAGGCGACTCGCTACGGCTTTCGCGAGATGCTGACCGCCGGCGCCGCCGACATCTGGATGGCCGACCTGGGCCGCGTCGGCGGCGTCAGCGAGTTCATCAAGGTGGCGCACCTGGCCGCCGCGCACGACATCGAGATTTCCAACCACCTCTTCACCCAGCAGAGCATCTACCTGCTGGGCGCGTTCGCCAACGCCACCTGGCTGGAGTTCATGCCGTGGACGGCGATGCTCTATCGCGAGCCCATCGTCATCGAGGATGGCCATGTCGCCGTGCCCGACCGGCCCGGGCTCGGCTTCACCTTCGATCCCGATGCGGTCGATCGTCACCGCGTGCGCTGAGCCGTGCTAGGCTCCGCGCCGCCCAATCCCCCACGAGCCGGCCCCTCACGAGAAAGAAACGACCGATGACCGCGTACCAGGATTACAAGCCGCTCACCTTCCACGATGCCGTTCCGCGGTTCCGCGACGGTGCCGACACGCCGCGCGCCTACCTCGAACGGTGCCTGGAGACGATCGCCAAGCGCGAGCCGGTGGTGAAGGCTTTTACGGCGATCAACGAGGCCGGTGCGCGCGCAGCGGCCGACGCCAGCGCGACACGCTGGAAGGTGGGCCAGCCGCTCTCGCCCATCGACGGCATGCCCGTCGCCATAAAAGATCTGCTCGAGACCAAGGACATGCCCACGGAAATGGGCTGCGAGGCTTTTAGGGGCAATTTCCCCAAACGTGACAATGCTGCCGTCTGGGCGCTGCGTCAGGCCGGCGCCCTCGTCCTCGCCAAGACCGTCACGGCCGAGCTGGGCGGCTCGCATCCCGGCGCCACGACGAACCCGTTCGAACCGGCGCGCACGCCCGGCGGTTCCTCCTCGGGGTCGGCCGCTGCGGTCGGCGCCTGCATGGTGCCGGCCGCGATCGGCACCCAGGTCGGCGGCTCGATCATCCGGCCCGCCGCCTATTGCGGCAACTTCGCGCTAAAACCCAGCCAGGGCGGCCTCAACCGCGGCGAACGCCAGGCGACCAGCATGAGCACGCACGGCCCACATGCCGGCTGCGTCGAAGACATGTGGCAGGTGGCGATCGAGATCGCGCGCC
>JAUXST010000263.1 GCA_030679805.1 Reyranella sp.
CGTGCCGCTCGCCACCTACCCCGGCTGGAACGAATACAAGCCGCCCTACCCGGCGGGCGAGATCGCCGACCGCGACGGAAGCTGCCTGCCCTTCCCGATCGACGAGGCGGCGCGCGAAGCGTCGGGCGATCCACGCCCCTCTATCGCCGAGCGCTACAAGAGCGGGGCCGACTATGTCGCCAAGATGCAGGCGGTCGTGGCGGCACTCCTCGCCGACCGGTTGATCCTGCCCGAGGACGCCGAGACGTACGTCGAACGTGCCCGCCGCGAACCGCGCGTCGCACCCTGAAGGAGACGAACGTGGCCAAGCTCGATCGCAACGGCGTGAAGATTCACTACGAGGTCCATGGCTCGGGACCAACGATCCTTCTGAGCCATGGCTACAGTTCGACGGCGCGCATGTGGGACGGCCAGATCGCCGCCCTCAAGGACCGCTATCAGGTCGTCGTCTGGGATTTCCGCGGCCACGGCGAATCGGACTACCCGACCGATCCGGCCCTCTATTCCGAGGCCCTGACAGTGGGCGACATGCTGGCCCTGCTCGATACGGTGGGCGCCAGGAAGGCGATTGTCGCCGGCCTGTCGCTGGGCGGCTACATGTCGCTCGCCTTCAACGCCAGCCACCCCGACCGGGTGCGTGCCCTGATGCTGTTCGACACCGGCCCCGGCTTCAAGAAGGACGAGGCGCGGGCCAAGTGGAACGAGACTGCCCACAAGCGCGCCGCCGACCTCGAGGCGCGTGGGCTGGCCGCGCTCAATTCCAGCGACGAGGTCAAGCTCACGCGCCACCGCGATGCCTCGGGGTTGGCAGGTGCGGCGCGCGGCATGCTGGCCCAGCAGAATGACCGGGTGATCCAGTCGCTCGACAAGGTTGCCGTGCCGACCCTGGTGCTGGTGGGCGCCAACGACACCAATTTCCTTGCCGCCACCGACTACATGGCGGCCAAGATCAAGGGCGCCGCCAAGGCGGTGATTCCCGACGCCGGCCACGCGGCCAACCTGCATCAACCCACGCATTTCAATCAGGCGGTCGAGGCGTTCCTCGCCAAGCTGCCAGCGGCTTAAGGAGAACGGACAATGGGCAAGCGAATCGCAGTCGTCGGCGTCGGCGCGTTGGGTGGATATGTCGGCGGCAATCTTGCCCAGGCGGGCGAGGACGTCACCCTGATCGACTTCTGGCCGGAGAATATCGAGGCCATCCGCAGCCGCGGGCTGGAACTCGACGGCGTCACGCCGGAAGAGAAGTTCACGGTCCGGAACGCCAAGACGATGCATCTTACCGAGGTGGAAGCCCTGTCGCGACAGAAGCCGATCGACATCGCCTTCGTCTCGATGAAGTCCTACGATACCGAGTGGGCGACGGCGCTGATCAAGCAGTACCTGGCACCTGACGGCTATGTCGTGTCACTGCAGAACTGCCTCAATGAAGAGCGCATCGCGGGCGTCGTCGGCTGGGGCAAGACCGTCGGCATGGTGGCCTCGCTGATCTCGGTCGACATGTTCGAGCCCGCCCGTATCCGCCGCACCGTCGCCAAGGGCGGCGACAAGCACACCGTGTTCCGCGTCGGCGAGGTCCATGGCCGCATCACCAAGCGGGTCGAGGAGCTGCGCGAGATGGTGGGCCGGATCGACAGCGCCAAGACGACGACCAACCTGTGGGGCGAGCGCTGGTCGAAGCTCTGTCAGAACGGCATGAAGAACGGCGTCTCCGCCGCGACAGGTCTCACCGGCGCCGACTGCGACCGCAACGACGCCATCCGCCGCTTCTCGATCAAGCTCGGCGGCGAGGCGGTGCGCGTCGGCCAGGCGCTGGGTTACCACATCGAGAAGATCGGCAAGTTCGAACCCGAGACGCTCGCCAAGGCTTCGGAAGGCGACAAGGCCGCCCTCGACGAGGTCGAGGCGATCCTGCGGCCCGGCTCCAACACCAATCCCAACCCGCGGGCTGACATCCAGCGCCCGTCGATGGCCCAGGACATCCGCAAGGGCCGTCGCACCGAGATCGAATTCATGAACGGCTACATCGCCGAGCGTGGCAAGTATATCGGAGTCGCCGCGCCCACCCACGCCAAGCTGACCGAGATCGTGAAGAAGGTGGAACGGCAGGAACTCAAGGCGGCGCCCGCCCTGCTGGGCGGTTAAGCAAAGGATTCGACACGATTTTCCCGTTTCCGTGGCGGGAAAGAGAAACCGCGTCCGCGCGCCAGGGTGAATTCGGCAAGCTGCTCTGTGTATTTGGCTGCGGCGTTTGACCATATCTCCGGTCCGTACCGCGAGCTTCGGCCCAAATTCTGCATGGCGACTCGCAAGCCGTTACGGCGAGAGGAGTTGTCGTGTTCCTGGCAAAAAAATTGGGGCTACTCGCCGGCGCGCTCGCGTCGCTGGCATCCGTTGCATTCGTTCCCGGCAACGCCGCCGCGCAGGGCGCCGCCACTAAGGGCGGCACACTGATCTATCTCGAGCAGCAGGCCCATACGAACCTCTACCCGCCCTCCGGAGGCTTCTATCCCAACGGCGGCGTTCTCAACCAGATCACCGACAAGCTGACCTACCAGAACCCGAAGACGCTCGAGATCGAGCCGTGGATCGCAGAAAGCTGGACGGTCAATGCCGACGCCACCGAATACACCTTCAAGCTGCGCTCCGGCGTGACGTTTTCCGACGGAACGCCGGTCGATGCCGCGGCGGTTGCGAAGAACTTCGATACCTACGGACTCGGCAACAAGGGGCTGAAGCAGCCAGTTTCCGAGGTGATCACCAACTACAAGAACAGCGAAGTCGTCGATCCGCTGACGGTGAAGTTCTTCTTCAGCAAACCGTCGGTCGGCTTCCTGCAGGGAACCTCGGTCATCGGCTCCGGCCTGGTATCGCTGAAGACGCTGGCCCTGCCGTACGACGCGCTGGGCGACGCCACCAAGATCATCGGCTCCGGCCCGTTCGTGGTGGCAAGCGAAGTGCTTGGCCGCGAACTCGTGATGACCGCCCGCAAGGACTACGCTTGGGGACCGACCAAGCTCGCCCATCAGGGCCGCGCCAACCTCGACGGCATCAAATACGTCGTGACTGCCGAGGACAGTGTGCGTATCGGCGCCTTGCTGGCGGGACAGGCCCAGATCATCCGCCAAGTGCAGGCCTACGACGAGAAGCAGGTCCAGTCGAAGGGCTTCGTGATCTACGCGCCGTCCACGCGCGGCATCAACAATAGCGTGGTGTTCCGTCCCGACAATCCGCTGGTCTCCGACGTGCGGGTGCGCCAGGCACTGTTGCATGCGGTCAATGCCAAGGAGATCGTAGCGACCCTGTTCTCGGCCAATTATCCGCAGGCCAATTCGATCATCGCGTCGACCGCTCAGGGCTACGTCGATCAGTCGGCGAAGCTCACGTACGATCCTGCACTGGCCGCTAGGCTTCTCGACGAAGCGGGCTGGACGATGGGCCCCAAGGGGTTGCGCCAGAAGGACGGCAAGGAACTGGTGTTGACCGCCTATGAATCGCTACCCCAGCCGCAGAACAAGGAGACGCTGCAGCTGGTCGCCCAGCAATGGGCCAAGGTGGGCGTGAAGCTGAACGTGCTGGCCGGCGATGCCGGCAGTCGGGTCGCCGACAATCTCGATCCGCTGAAGACACCGGTGGCACCGGCGATGGTCGGCCGGGCCGACCCCGACGTGATCCGCAGCCAGTATTATCCGACGACGCGCAACGTCCTGATGCAGAAGGGCGGCATCAGCAACAAGGTGCAGACTTTCGTCGACGACAAGCTGAACGGGCTGCTCGATGCGATCGCCGCCGAGACGAGTCCGGTGAAGCGCATCGCCCTGGTGGGCGAAGTACAGGCCTACGTCATCGACCAGGGCTACGCGATCCCGATCTTCGAGGAGCCGCAGGCCTTTGCGGCCTCGCCCAAGGTCAAGGACTTCGCCTTCGAGGCCGTCGGCCGGCCGGCCTTCTACACGGTCTGGCTGGCACCGAAGTGACATGATTCGCTACCTGATCGGCCGTGTCGGGCAGGCGCTGCTTGTCCTCATGGTCACCTTCACCGCGGCATTCCTGCTGCTCCAGGCGCTGCCCGGCGATGCGATCATGATCAAGTTCATGAGCCCCGACATGGCCCTCAGCGCCGATCAGATCGCCGAAATCAGGGCGGCCTATGGCGCCGACCTGCCGATCTGGGAGCGTTACTTCAACACGTTGGCCAATTTCCTTACTGGCAATTTCGGCTATTCCATCCAGGCCGGCGTGCCGGTGAGCCAGCAGTTGAGGGTCAACCTGCCGCCCACGCTCCAGCTCGCGTCGCTGGGCTTCCTGGCCGCGATCATCCTGACGATCACCATCGCGGCCCTTTCGAACATCGTCGGCATGGCCTGGCTGCGCTCAGCCATCCAGTCGATGCCATCGCTGTTCATCTCTGTTCCGGTCTTCTGGCTTGGAATCATGCTGATCCAGGTCTTCTCCTTTCAGCTCGGGCTCGTGTCGGTGATCAGCCCCGGCCCGGTCGAGCGACTGATATTGCCGGTGCTGACGCTGGCGATCCCGATCTCCGCGCCGCTATCCCAGATCCTGATGCGCAATATCGACGAGGTTCTGGCCCAGCCTTTCGTCGCGGTGGCGAAGGCCAAGGGGGCATCGCACACCTGGGTGCTGTGGCGGCACGTAGCGCGCAACGCCGTGTTGCCGACGCTCACCATCGCCGGCGTCCTGTTCGGCGAGCTGCTGGCCGGCGCCGTGGTGACCGAGGCCGTATATGGCCTGAACGGGCTGGGCGGTCTCACCAACCAGGCCGTGGGCAACCACGACACTGCGGTGCTGCAGGCCATCGTCGTAATCTCGGCGCTCGCTTTCGTGAGCATCAACCTGGTCGTCGACCTGCTCTATCCGGTGCTCGACCCGCGGCTCGGCAGCAAGCTCGGCATGACCGCATGACCACCGAAGCCAGCGGTCCCGATATCGATGCCATCGACGGCGCGCAGCCGGGCTGGGTCGCGTGGTTGCGGCGCGTGCCCGTGACCCTGGCGCTGGCGTGGCTGGTCGTCTTCATCGTGCTCCTGTGGGCCGTCGCCCCCGGGCTCTTCACCTCCTACAGCGGCACGGTGGGCGTCCCCGGCGAACAGCTGCGGCCGCCCAGCCTGGAGCACGTGCTGGGCACCGACGGTCTCGGACGCGATCTCTATGCACGCATCGTCTATGGCGCCGTCCATTCGCTCTCCGGCGCCTTCGTGGCGGTGACGGTCGGCCTGCTGTCGGGAACCCTGCTGGGCCTGGTCGCCGGCGCCCGCGGCGGCTGGACCGATGCCACCATCATGCGCCTGGTCGATTCCATGCTGGCTGTCCCCTCGCTGCTGCTGTCGCTCAGCATCATCGTCCTGCTGGGCTTCGGCACCGTCGAGGTCGCGATCGCCGTCGGCGCCGTCTCGGTGGCGCGGTTTGCCCGCCTCGCCCGGTCGGAGGTGATCCGCGTGCGCCGCAGCGATTATGTCGAGGCGGCGTTCGGCAGCGGCGGCACTTTCTGGGCGGTGCTGTGGCGGCACATCCTGCCCAATTCCCTGACCTCGGTAATCGCGCTTGCCGCCCTGCAGTTCGGCTCGGCCATTCTCGCCATCTCGACCCTGGGCTTCCTGGGCTACGGCGCCCCGCCGCCGACGCCCGAATGGGGCCTGCTGATCGCCGAGGGCCGCAACTACCTCTCGCGGGCGTGGTGGCTGACGGCAGCCCCCGGGCTCGTGGTCGTGCTGGTGGTCCTGGCCGCCGACCGCATCAGCAAGGCGATCGGAAAGACCGCACCATGACCGCCCTGCTGCTCGAGATCGACGACCTCGCGATCTCCTACAAGGTGGGCGACCACCATCAGCGCGTGGTCCATGGCGTATCGTTCCACATCGACCGCGGCGAGGTCGTAGCGCTGGTGGGCGAATCGGGCTCGGGTAAGACGACGACGGCCCAGGCGGTCCTGGGCCTGCTGGCCGGCAATGGACGCGTCGAACAGGGTGCGATCCGGCTCAACGGCACCGACATCGCGCACTGGCCTCAGAAGCGGCTCGACACCATCCGCGGCGCGGTCGTGAGCCTGATCCCGCAGGACCCTGGAAGCTCGCTGAACCCCGTGCGCACGATCGGGGCGCAGGTCGCCGAAGTCCTGCAAATTCACGGCCGCGGCGATCGCCGCGCGATCCGGGCGCGGACGCTCGATCTCCTGACCCGGGTCGGGCTCGTGCCGGCGGAGATGCGCGCCGATCAGTACCCACACGAGCTGTCCGGCGGCATGAAGCAGCGCGTGCTGATTGCCATCGCCGTCGCCCTCAAGCCGGACCTCATCGTGGCCGACGAGCCGACCAGCGCCCTCGACGTCACCGTGCAGCGCGTGATCCTCGACCTGATCGACGAGCTCCGGCGCGAGAATGGCACGGCGGTGCTGCTGGTGACGCACGATCTCGGCGTCGCCGCCGACCGCGCCAGCCGGCTGGTCGTATTGCAGGGTGGGCGGATCCAGGAACAGGGCGCAGTGCGCGACGTGCTGGCATCGCCGCAGAGCGCCTACACCCGCCGGCTGCTGTCCGACGCGCCGTCGCTCACCAAGGCACGCCCCGCACGGCGCGCATCCGGCGGCGGCGAGGATTTCGCCATTGTCGTCGAGGGACTGACCCACGATTTCCCGGTGGGCGGCGCAGCCAAGACTTTCCGCGCGCTGGAAGACGTCTCCTTCAAGGTCCGTCGCGGGACCACCCATGCCATCGTGGGCGAATCGGGGTCGGGCAAGACCACGACCGTGCGCGGTGTCGTGGGCTTCCTGAAGCCCACCGCCGGGCGGATCCTGATCGACGGCGAGGACATGACCACCCTCAAGGGCGAGGCGCTGCGCCAGTTCCGCCGCAACATCCAGCTCGTCTACCAGAACCCGTTCGGCTCACTCGATCCGCGCCAGACGATTGCCCAGATCGTCGAGGAGCCGCTGCTCAATTTCGCGCCTCCGCCCAAGCCAGAAAGGGCGAAGAAAGTGGCCGACATGCTGCACCGGGTGGGCCTGCCCGAGAGCTTCCTCGGCCGGCATCCGCGCGCCCTCTCCGGCGGCCAGAGACAACGGGTCGCCATCGCCCGCGCGCTCGTCCTCGACCCGCGTGTGCTGGTGCTGGACGAGGCGGTATCGGCGCTCGATGTCACCGTTCAGGCACAGATTCTGGCCCTGCTCGACGAGCTGCAGAAGGCGCTGGGCTTGACCTATCTCTTCGTCTCACACGACTTGGCCGTGGTGCAGCAGATCTCCGACACTGTCTCGGTCATGTACAAGGGCCGGCAGGTCGACGGGGGGCCGGTCGATACGGTGTTTGCTCGACCGGACAGCGACTACACACGCGAACTGATCGACGCCATTCCGGGCAGGAAGGCGCCGATGCTTGCATTATCCACGGCTTCGGTGCGAGGTTGACCCAATGACGACCGTATCGTCGATTAAACGTCTCGGTTTTTTCACGCGTCTGCTCGACCAGGCGAGCGCGGCCGAGCGCTACCGGCTGGCCACGGAACAGATCGCGCAGGCCGAGAAATGCGGCTTCGATTCGGCATGGATCGCCCAGCACCATTTCCACGAGGGCGAAGGCGGCCTGCCTGCGCCCTTCGTATTCCTGGCCCATGCCGCGGCCCACACCTCCCGCATTCGCCTCGGCACGGGCATCGTGACGCTGCCGCTCGAACTGCCGATCCGGGTGGCTGAGGACGCCGTCGTCACCGATCTGCTGAGCGGCGGCCGGCTCGAAGTGGGCGTCGGTCCGGGTGGCAACCTCACCGCCTTCACGGCCTTTGGCCTCGACAGCAACGACCGCCACGGCCTGTTCGATCGCCACCTCGACATGCTGAAGACGGCATGGTCGGGCGGCACGCTTTCCGGCGGCGACAAGGTCTATCCCTCGAGCCCCACCCTGGTCGACCGCGTCTGGCAGGCGACCTTCACCGTGCCCGGCGCGCGCCGCGCCGGGGCGGCAGGCGACGGCCTGATGCTCTCGCGGACCCAGCCGCGCTCGCCCGACGCGCCCAAGGCGTCGCTGGCCGACATTCAGAACCCGATGCTCGATGCCTATTTCGAGGCATTACCCAAGGGCCGCGAGCCGCGCATCCTGGCATCGCGTACCGTCTTCATTGCCGACGACCACAACGAGGCGATGAAGCTGGCCGAAGCAGGCCTGTCGCGCATGCGTCACCGGCTGGCGGCCACGGGCAACCTCTCGTCCGGCAACCTGGTCGGCGACCTGATCGCCGCCATGGACGTCCATATCGGCACGCCCGACGAGGTCATCGCCTCGTTGCAGGCCGACACCACCCTGCAGCGGGCGACCGATCTCACCATGCAGGTCCACTCGATCGATCCACCGCATCCCTATATCCTGCGCTCGATCGAACTGTTCGCAGCCAAGGTGGCGCCGGCGCTGGGCTGGACGCCCGAAGTGAAAGCGGGAGCAAGACAAGTCGCATGACCGATGTGATCGATACGCTGGTCGGCATCGCGCCGGGCTCGAAGCTCGACGCGATCCGCGCCAACCGCAGCGAGGCGCGCAAGCACGCCCAGGCAAGCTACACGTCCCTGTTCGAGCCCCGGGATCCAGCCGGCGTCACCGCCGACGAACGCCACGCCATCGCGGCCTTCGTCTCGGGGCTGCATGGCGAGCCCAAGACCGATGCCTTCTATACCGCGAAGCTGCCGGCCGGCCTACGCGCAGCCGTTGCGGCGGAAGTGGCGGCGGCCAAAAGCAAGGGCCCCTACGGCCGCTTCCCCAAGGGCCCGCTCAGCGCCGAGGATGCGCCGGGTCCGACCTGGAAGGTGAGCGATGCGAACCGCAAGACGCTGGGCGCGCGACTGCCGGCGGCGTTCGAGCACACGCACATGCTGGTGTTCCACCCGCGCGATGCGGCGGCCCCGGCCCTGCAATCGCTGCTCGACGCCGGCTGGTCGACGACCGACATCGTGACGGTCTCGCAGCTCGTCGCCTTTCTGTCCTACCAGATCCGGGTCGTTTCCGGCCTCAGCACCCTCGCGAGCACCCTATGACCGAGAAGACCCTCACCCCGTCGCCGCACACCGAGCCCGTCGTCTTCACCCGCGACATGCTCGACTGGCTGCCCTGGATCGAGCCGATGGCCGAGCAGGACATGACCGAGCGGCACCTCGCCAGCCTGGTCGATGCCTCGCGCGTGAAGTCGCCCTATTTCAGGCTGCTGGCGCGCGACCCCGACGTGCTCGAAGCCCGCACCCGGACCGACAAGGACATCTTCTACAATCCCGAAGCCGGCCTGCCGCGGGCGGAGCGCGAACTGGCAGCCGCCGCGACCTCGCGGCTGAACGGCTGCATCTACTGCGCCTCGGTCCATGCGCGCTTCGCCGCCACCTATTCCAAGCGCGTCGACGACGTCCAGCGCCTGCTCGACGAAGGCGTCGGCGCCAAGCTCGACGAGCGCTGGGACGCCATCGTGGCGGCCTCGGTGGCGCTGACGGCACTGCCGATCACCTTCGGCCCCCAGCACATCGAGCGCCTGCGCGCCGTTGGCCTGGACGATGCAGCGATCGCCGACCTGATCGGCGCCGCCTCGTTCTTCAACTGGGCCAACCGGCTGATGCTGTCGCTCGGCGAGCCCGCGACGCAGGGCTGAGGAAAGCCGGACCAAATCGTTTGCGGCACACGAAGTGTGCCGCAAACCGGTGCCAGCCGTGCCGCAGCCTGTGCCGACCGGCGACGATTCGCCCGCCGTCTCAACGGCTTGCCGAAAACCCCGGGCACAACACCGGCGTCCTTCGGCGACAGCTCCGAATCGCGGAGCTGTGCCGCCCGGTGTCGCTGAAGCGCACTCCCGGCGAAAAATCGCGCGCAATCGGCTTTTTCGGACACTGAATCGCGTCGAATCGCATCGGATCGCGTATTTTCAAAAACAGCCTCCGAGGGAACGCCGACAAATTGGGCCTTTTGGGCGTGCGAGAAAGGACACCAACGCGTCTTCGATTCTGTTCGTGTTCAAGTTGTTCAGATTGTTCGCGACGGTAAGCGCCCCATAGGTCGCACTCGGTGCCATCGCGGGTGCAGGCAGGCGAGTCGACCTTGATGCGACGGCGGCGGCGGATGATCGGAGACATTGGCAACTCCCTGGACATGAAAAAGCCCGCCAAAGCGCCTGGGTCCAGGGCGCGGGCGGGCCGGAAGGGCTGAGGGTACGGGCTCATGGATGGCGGAAGCGCACCTCCACCATGGTAGTTAATTTCTTATCATAATCCTGTCACACCTGCAAATCGGCGTTTGCATGGCTGACAGAATGGGAACGCAGGGCACGAGCGCCGGCAGCCAGCCGCTTGAAGGCGTTCCAGGCCGCCAGGTCTTAGCGAGTTCCTCCGAGCCCGGCGGCTTGGGACGGCGGCGCGAAACGGACCTTCGTCTAACAAGAAATCCGTGTTGGTTGTCGTGCGTACTTCAATCAGGATGATCCGCTCGTTCTCCACGAAGGGAGCACCTCATGACCGTCACCATCACGCCGCTCACGCCCGTATTCGCCGGCGAAGTGGCCGCGATCGACCTGCGCCAGGTGCACGATCGGGAATCGCTGGAGGCGATCCGCGCCGGCATGGACAAGTACGCCGTGCTGGTGTTCCGCGATCAGAATTTCACCAACGAAGAGCAACTCGACTTCGCCCAACGTTTCGACGGCACGCTGCATGCCCGTACTTCCTCCTCGGCCATCGGCAGCAACCGGTTCGGCAACGAGGCGCTGGCCGACGTCTCCAACGTCGACAAGGACGGCAAGATCCGGGACGCGAACAACCGCATGCGTGCCTCCTCGGTCAGCAACCGCCTGTGGCACACCGATGCGTCGTTCGTCGATCCGCCGGGCCGCTACTCGATGCTGTCGGCGCGGGTGGTGCCACCGGTGCGGGCCGATACCGAGTTCGCCGACATGCGCGCCGCCTACGATGCGCTCGACGAGGAGACCCGCGCCACGATCGAAGGGCTCAGCGTTTATCATTCCATCGTCTATTCGCGTCACGTGCTCGGCTTCGACTTCACCGCGGACGAGCAGGACAAGCTGAAGGGCGCCGTCCATCCGCTGGTGCGCACCATCCCGGGCTCCGGCCGCCGCGCACTCTACCTCGCCTCGCACGCCGCCCATGTCGTCGACTGGCCGGTGCCGGAGGGCCGGCTGCTGCTGCGCGACCTGACCGACCATGCCACGCAACCGCAATTCATCTATCGCCACGTCTGGCGGCCGCATGATTTCGTGATCTGGGATAATCGCTGCACCATGCATCGCGCCCGGCCGTTCGACGACAAGACCCACCGCCGCGAGCTGCGCCGCACCACGACGCTCGACCTGCCGCTGCCGGTTTCGGCTTAGGCGTCCGCTTCAGGCAGGCCCGGGCCGGACACCAAGCCCCATTTTCACACCCGTGAAAGACGTTTGGGGCGTAAAATCACGATAAATCAACGTGTTAGACGTCAAAATCGAATGTGGCAAATATGCAACATTTGTTGGACGGGTAAGGCGGCCTTCGTCAGTATGGCCTCGGCATCTGGCCACCCGGCATTGGTTCCCAGAGGAATGAAATTTATGGCTTTGAGAAACGGGCGCGGCACCTCCTCAAACGTACAAGCAATCCTCAAGGCGACGGCCTATTCGATCACGGTTCTGGCCGCCGTTGCGCTCTTCGGGACCGCGGGCGCGCTCTCCCCGGCAAATGCCCAGGTCAAGGCGCCCGCGAAGTCGAAGCTGAAGCCTCCGGTCAAGGCCGACCCGACGGATAGCGTTGCCGATCAACTCAATGCCAAATGGCTGCAGGACAACGGCGCTTACTCCGGTTTCAAGCAGGCAGAACCCGCAGCGGTCCCGGTTTCATTCGCCACCCCCGCCGTCGCAAACGATTGGGGTGACCGCCTGGTCTCGCGCGCCATGAACTACCTGGGCACGCCCTATCGCTACGGCGGCACCTCGCCGAGCACCGGCTTCGACTGCAGCGGCTTCGTCTACTACCTCTACGGCGCGGTCTTCGGACAAAGGATCCCGCGCATGCCGCACGACATGGTGCGCGAGGGCACGCCCGTCGCGCGCAGCGACCTCAAGCGGGGAGACCTCGTCCTCTTCGGCTACCGCGGCACCTACACCCACATCGGAATCTATGCCGGCAACGACCAGTTCGTTCATGCCACGCATCGCGGCTCGCCCGTCATGGTGACGCACCTGGACGCCGACTACTACCGCACCCGCTACATGACGGCGGTAAGGCTATCCCCACAGTAACAGCGCCGATCCCTGATAGAATTCGCTGCTATTTTCCCTGTTGGGAATTTGCCGTAAAGACCAGTCAGCGATCGACTGCGTCCACTACCAGTCGCTGTAGAGGCCGTAGGCCTCTGGATCGGTGGCCCAGTCGTTGTCCAGGGCGTTGACGGAACCGGTTGGGCTGTACGGGTCGTCGGAGTAGTTGGCCTTGATCGCGTCGGCCATCATCTTGTCGGTGGCCTTCTTGATATAGGCATTATAGGCGCTCTGGCTGCCGATATAGAGGCAGCCGCAGATGTCGCGGTCAGGGTAGACCCAGACGTTCTTGCCCTTGTAGGTCTTGCGCGAGAGTTCGTGCGCCGGCAGCGCCTTGAACGCCGCCAGCTTGGCCGGCGTGTTGAGCGAAATCGTCCTGAAGCCGGAGGACGACAGCAGGTCTTCCTTGCTGGCGGAAACCGGCGGCGCAGGCATGCAGGCCGCCATGGCAAGGCACGTCGCCACGACGCCGAGAGTGGACCCATACAGCTTCATCGCTTCCTCCTCGCGCCTCAGGCGGCGGCCTTCAGCCCCATCTTGGCATCTTCCTTGATCATGTCCGAACCCTTTTCGGCGATCATGATGGTGGGCGCATTGGTGTTGCCCGAGGTCACGGTCGGCATGATCGAGGCGTCGATCACGCGCAGGCCGGCGATGCCGTGCACCCGCAGCCGGTCGTCGACCACGGCCATCGGGTCGTGGCCCATCTTGCAGGTGCCGATGACGTGGTAGGTCGTCTGGCCGTTGCGCCGGGCAAAGTCGAGCCATTCGTCATAGCTCTGCACCTTGTCGCCGGGATTGTTCTCGAAGGCGATGTACTTGGCGATCCTGGGGTTCTGCACGATTTTGCGGGCGATCTGCATGCCCGCCACCGTGGTGTCGCGGTCGGTCTGGGCCGACAGGAAATTCGGCCGGATGGCGGGCTCGGTGCCCGGTACGCCCGACTTGATGTGGATCGAGCCGCGGGAGTCGGGCCGGCACTGGCCGATCACCACCGTCATGCCGGGATCCTTCTCCAGCATGCGCTTCTGCGCCGAATCGTAGCTCGCGTGCGCCATGTGGAACTGCATGTCGGGCGACTCGAGGCCGGGCCGCGTGCGCACAAAGCCATAGACGACGCCCGCGGTCAGGCTGAGCGCGCCCTTCCCGGTCGCGTAGTACTTGAGGACTTCCTTCACCAAGTTGAGGCCGCGCGTCTGCTCGTTCAGCGTCGCCATGTCCTTGACGCGCCAGTTCATGCGCGGCGCGAAGTGGTCGCCGTAATTCTCGCCGACGCCCTTCAGCTCGTGTTTCACCTCGATGCCATAGCGCTTCAGCAGGTCGGGCTGGCCGATGCCGGAATGTTCGAGCACGCCCGGCGACTGGACCGACCCGCACGACACGATGACCTCGCGGTTGACCCGCGCCTCGCGCTTCTGGCCGTGCACCGAGTAGGCGACGCCGACGCAGCGCTTGCCTTCGAGGATCACGTTGGCCACCAGCGCGTCGGTTTCGATCCTGAGATTTGGCCTCGAGCGGGCCGGATCGAGGAAGGCGCGCGCCGTCGACCAGCGCTTGCCGTCCTTCATGGTCACCTGGTAGTAGCCGAAGCCTTCCTGGTTGCCGTTGTTGTAGTCCTTGTTCTTCGGGTAGCCGCTGGCCTCGGCGGCATCGATGAAGGCATCGCAAAGCTCGTGCGTCTCGCTCATGTCGGCGACGTTCAGCAGGCCGCCCTTGCCGCGGCTGTCGTCGCCGCCCGGCTCAAAATGCTCCGACTTCTTGAAGTAGGGCAGCACCTGCTCGTAGGACCAGCCGCGATTGCCGAACTGGCCCCAGGTGTCGTAGTCGAGCGGCTGGCCGCGCACATAGAGCATGCCGTTGATCGAACTCGAGCCGCCGAGCGCGCGGCCGCGTGGACAGGGGATGCGGCGGTTGGCCATGCCCTCCTCCGGTTCCATCTCGAAATTCCAGTTGAACTTCTGGTGGTTCAGCAGCTTGGTGAAGCCGGCCGGGATGTCGATCCACATCGACTTGTCGCGCGGGCCCGCTTCGAGCAGCAGCACCTTGACGGTCGAATCCTCGCTCAGGCGGTTGGCCAGAACGCAGCCCGCCGAGCCGCCGCCCACGACGATGTAATCCCAATCGGCCATGACGCACTCCCACCGTCTTATTCCTCTCCCCCGTTAGGGGGAGAGGAGAATGAAGGTGACCACTCTAGCGCAGATGGCAGGAAACGTGATGCCCCGGTGCGATTTCGCGCAGCGGAGGCGATTCGATCTTGCAGCGCGGCACGACGTAGGGGCAGCGGGTGTGGAAGTGGCAACCGGACGGCGGATTCACCGGGCTTGGCACGTCGCCTTGCAGCACGCGCTTCTGCCGCTTGATGGCGGGGTCCGGCACCGGCACGGCCGACAGCAGGGCCTCGGTGTAGGGATGCTGGGGACGCACGAAGATCGACCGCGTGTCGGCATATTCGACGATGCGGCCAAGATACATCACGGCGATGTGGTGGCTGATGTGTTCGACGACCGCGAGGTTGTGCGAGATGAACAGGTACGAAAGCTGCCGCTCGCGCTGCAGGTCCTGCAGGAGGTTGATCACCTGGGCCTGGATCGAGACATCCAGCGCCGACACGGGCTCGTCGCCCACGATCAGTTTTGGCCCCAGCGCCAATGCGCGGGCAATACCGATACGCTGGCGCTGGCCGCCCGAGAACTGGTGCGGATAGTTGACCATCTGCGCCGGCCGCAAGCCCACCCGCGCGAACAGCGCCGCCACCATCTCCTGCCGCTCCTGCCGGGACGACACGCCATGCACCAGCAGCGGCTCACCCACGATGTCGCCCGCGAACATGCGCGGATTGAGCGAGGAGAACGGGTCCTGGAAGATGATCTGCATCTGCCGCCGATAGGGCCTGAGTTCGCCCTTCGGCAGATGGGTGATGTCGGTGCCGCCGACCTCGATGGTGCCGGAGGTGGGCTCGGTAAGACGCAGGACGGTGCGGCCGGCCGTGGTCTTGCCGCAGCCGCTCTCGCCCACCAACCCCAGGGTCTCGCCGACGCCGATTGTGAAGCTGATGCCATCGACGGCATAGACCTGCCCCACCGTGCGGCGCAGCAGCCCTTTTTTCACCGGGAAATGCTTCTTGAGGTCCCTGACCGCCAGGACGGGCACGTTGGAATTAGCCATTGCTGTGCCAGCAGGCCGCCCAATGGCCTGTCCGTTTTTGTTCATAGGCCGGGCGCTCGCGCCGGCAGTGATCGTCGGCCTTGCTGCAGCGCGGTGCGAAGGCGCAGCCCTCGGGCAGATCGAACAGCGGCGGCACGATGCCGGGAATCTCCTGCAGCCGATCGGTCTTGCGATCGACCTCGCCCCGCATCAGGTCGAGACGCGGGATCGAGGCCAGCAGGCCCGAAGTGTAGGGATGCAGCGGTCGCGCAAACAGCTCGCCAACGTCGGCCTCCTCGACCTTGCGGCCGGCGTAC
>JAUXST010000275.1 GCA_030679805.1 Reyranella sp.
CTGCTCGAATATTTCGACTCGACGTGGGCGCCGGCCGCCGGCGCGGCGGGCTACGCTATCTGGCCCGGCCATCAATTCGAATGGGCGGGCCTGCTGGAGCGATGGGCATTGGCGCGGGAGGGCCGCGACGACATCAGGACCGTCGCGCGGCGCCTGTACGATATCGGCATCCGTCATGGGATCGACGTCGCGCGCGGTGTCGCCGTCTTCGAGCTTGCGAGCGACTTCTCGGTGCGTGAGCCCAAGACGCGTCTGTGGGTCCAGACCGAGTGGCTCAAGGCGGCGATGATCCTGGCCCGGTCGGAAAACGACCCGCAGCGGCGGCGCGGCTATCTTGGCGATGCGGTCGCGGCGGCCAAGGCGCTCAGGCTCTTCCTCGACGTGCCGTTGCGTGGCCTGTGGCGGGACAAATTGCTGGATGACGGCACCTGGGTCGAAGAGCCGGCGCCGGCAAGTTCATTTTATCACATCATCGACGCTCTGCGGGTACTGGCCCAAAGTCCCACCGTTGGCGGAAATCAGTAAATTCAAGAAGGGGCAGGGTACTCTCGATGTTGACGGAAGAAGAAGCGAAGCGGATCGCGGCCGAAGAGCGTTATCGCCATGAGATCCGCAAGTCGCTCGCCGGGGCGGAGACGCCGGCAACGGCGCCCGTGCCCGAGAAACACGGTTTCGGCAAGAAGCTGTTCGAATTTCTCAACAGCTCGGTCGGCATGTGGCTGCTGTCGTCGGTCGTGCTGACCGGTGGCGCGGCGATGCTGCAACAGATTCAGCACAATCACGAGATCGCCCAGAAGAACCGCCAGGATCTAACGAGCCATAAATTCGAGATCCAGCACAGGCTCGACAGCATGACCTTCCTGCTGCGGCGCGCGAAAACCGTCGGCGAGGCCAAGAACGCGCTCAACGGTGTCTTCAAGAGTTCGATCCCCTTGACCCCGGAGTTGCAGAATCGCAGCCTGGCATCGCTATACATGTCGATCCAGCCGCTGCTGGCCGGTACCGAGAAGCAGAAGACGACCGAGGCCTTCGAACTCGTCAAGCAGCTCGAGGAGTCCGAACTTCTGCTGCAGGCCCAGCCTGACGACAAGCCGCTCGGCAGTGGCGAACTCGCGAAGCTCACCAAGGTCATCGCCGCGATCCAGAAACTTCATTTCACGCAGTAAGGACAGGCCAATGAAGGACAAACGAGGGTACAATTCTCTTCTGCCGCGACGCCTCCTGATGGCGGGATCCGCAGCCGGTGCGCTGGTCGCTTTCTCCACCGCGCATGCCCAGGCTTGGCCCACCAAGCAGATCCGCGTGATCGCGCCCTATCCGCCGGGCGGTGGCGTCGACACGGTGGCACGCGCCTTCTCCGAGAAGGTCTCGATCAAGCTCGGCCAGCCCCTCGTGGTCGACAATCAGCCCGGCGCCGGTGCCACGATCGGCGCGGCGGCGCTGGCCCGCAGCGCGCCCGACGGCTACACGATGATGGTGGGCAGCCTGGTCGACTATTCGATCGCGCCGTTCTTCCACAATAACCTCAGCTTCGACATGGCCAAGGACTTCGTGCCGGTGCTCGAGATCGGCAACGGCACGATCGGCGTGCTGGTGACGCCCAGCCTGCCGGTGAAGAACGTCCAGGAGCTGATCGCGCTCGCCAGGAAGGAGCCGGGCAAGCTCTCCTACGCCTCCTCGGGCTTCGGCGGCCTGATCCATCTCAACTACGAGATGCTGAAGCAGATGACCGGCGCGGAGATGACCCACGTTCCCTACAAGGGCACGTCGTTCTTCCAGGCCGACCTCTACGAAGGCCGGGTGCAGGTCTCGATCGACAACGTGCTGGCCCACCTGCCGCACATCGCCTCGGGCAAGGTGCGCTGCCTTGCCGTCACCTCGAAGACGCGCTCGCCGCTGTTGCCAGAAGTACCGACCATGGCCGAGGCGGGTGTGCCCGGCTTCGAATCGGCCACCAACTACACGCTGTTCGTGCCGAGGGGCACGCCGGGCGAGGTCGTCGCCAAACTGAGCGCCGTGGGCAACGAGGCCGTGAAGGACGACGACTTCCGCGCCCGCATGCTGAAGCTCGGCATCGTGACGACCGGCGGCCCGCAGGCCGAGGCCCAGGCGAAGATGGTGTCCGAGATGAAGCGCTGGGGCGATGTTATCCAGAAGGGCAACATCAAGCCCACCTGAACCCTCAGCGGCAGGCCAGGGTCTCGGAGGGCGCCTTGCGGCTGCGGGTGATGCTGTAGGTGCCGGCAACGTACTTGTTCTTCGTCACCAGGCCGGTGACCTCGATCTGCCCGCCCTTGTGGCAGGCGCGGTCGATCCGGGGCTCGACCAGCCCGACCTCGCAGCCTGACTTGCTGTCGACGAAGAGAATGACGCCGACGTCCGAAATGTTCCGGATCGATCCCTCGAGCGTTGCATTCTGGTTGTCGAGTTCGTCGCATAGGGCGAAGGCCGGCGCGGTCCCGAGGCCGACGAAGGCCGCAAGCGCCAGCGCGCCAATGGCCGAGATTCTTGACATGTCGGTCCACGCTCCCGTGCCACTCCCAGAGTGCCCACGATATCAACGGGGGGGTCAGACTGGCAATCCGGCCCTTTGCCTCAAGTTGCATAGGGAGAAGCATTCGGCCATCAATCGGAGATGGATACCCACGTCGTTTCTGCACGCACAGAGAATCTCGCCGGGCATTTCGATGTCCTGATCGTCGGCGCCGGCCTGTCCGGCATCGGCGCCGCCTGGCACCTGCAAAAGAACTGCCCGGGCAAGAGCTACGCCATCGTCGAGGCGCGTGCGGCGAGCGGCGGCACGTGGGATCTTTTCCGCTATCCCGGCGTCAGGTCAGACTCCGACATGTACACGCTGGGTTACCGCTTCCGGCCATGGAAGGACGCCAAGGCGATCGCCGATGGGCCGTCGATCCTGGCCTACATCCGCGAGGTCGCGAACGACCACGGCATCGACCGCCACATCCGCTACCAGCATCGCGTGGTCGGCGCATCGTGGTCGACGCCTGACGCGAGGTGGACGGTCGAGCTGGAGCGCGGGCCGGACAAGGAGCGCGTCTTCGTCTCCTGCGGCTTCCTGTGGATGTGCAGCGGCTACTATCGTTACGAGAAGGGCTACGTGCCGGAGTTCGCCGGCATCGACGACTACAAGGGGCAGGTGGTGCATCCGCAGCACTGGCCCCGGGACCTCGACTACGCGAACAAGAAGGTCGTGGTGATCGGCAGCGGCGCCACCGCCGTCACGGTGGTGCCGTCGATGGCGGAGACCGCGGCGCACGTCACCATGCTGCAGCGCTCGCCGACTTACGTGGTGGCGCGGCCGGCGCAGGATCCGATTGCCAACAAGCTCAAGCGCCGCCTGCCGCTCAAGCTCGCCTACATGATCACACGTTGGAAGAACGTGCTGCTTGGCATGTATTTCTACCAGATGTGCAAGCGCAGGCCGGACAAGGTGAAGGGCCTGATCCTGGGCGGCGTGCGCCAGATGCTGGGCCCGGACTACGACGTCGATACGCATTTCACACCGCGCTACAATCCGTGGGACCAGCGGCTCTGCTTGGTGCCCGACGCCGACCTGTTCCGCGCCATCGCCAAGAAGAAGGTGTCGGTGGTCACCGACCAGATCGAGACCTTCACCCAAGCGGGCATCAAGCTGAAGTCCGGCACCGAGCTCGAGGCCGATATCGTCGTGATGGCGACCGGGCTGGTGCTGCAGCCGTTCGGCGGCGCCAGGTTCGTCGTCGACGGTAAGCCGGTCGAGCCGCCCAAGACCCTGATCTACAAGGGCATGATGTATTCCGACGTGCCCAACCTTGCCTCGGTGTTCGGCTACACCAACGCCTCGTGGACGCTGAAGGCCGATCTCGTCTGCGAGTACGTCTGCCGCCTGCTGAACCACATGGACCGCAAGGGGTTCCGGCAGGCCACGCCGCGCAATAGCGATCCGACGCTCACCGAGGAGCCGTGGGTCAACTTCTCCTCGGGCTACATCCAGCGCGCGCTAGAACACCAGCCCAAGCAGGGCAGCAAGCGGCCGTGGAAGCTCTACCAGAACTACGTGCTCGACCTCCTAACGCTGCGCCACGGCTCGGTGAAGGACAAGGCGATGGTGTTTACCAAGTAGTCTGCTGGGAGCGCGCC
>JAUXST010000278.1 GCA_030679805.1 Reyranella sp.
CGCGCGCGTGGGTGTTGACCTGGGGGGCGCCCGTCAATCCAGCACGCGCCACTTCGCGCGCCAATGCCTCGACTGGAGCGAACGCCGGCCACACATCTCGGGCGCGCTGGGCTCGGCCATCGCCGACACCTTCTTCAAGAAAGGCTGGGCCGAGAAGCTGCGCCGCGGCCGCACCGTGCGCCTCACCGATTCGGGCCGCCGGGCGATGGCACGCGATTTCGGCGCCGCGGTCTAGGACGCCTCACCAACCGTGGAAGCGCGGCCACACCTGGGTGGCGCCTCCCGCCATCACCAGGTGATAGTCGGGATATTGCGCGCCGGTGGCGCAGGCGTGGTTGGGCAGGATGCGCAGCTTCGCGCCGATCGGGAAGCGTTTGACGAGCATTGCATCCGCGCGGCCATCGCTGCGTGAGATGATGCCGTGCTCCTGGTTTGCGCCGGAGACCAGCAGGCCCTCGATTGCGCGACCCTCGGCATCGCAGACGACGCCATAGCCGTAGTCGATCTTCTGGCGCTGCGTGCCGCGGTCGCGGCTCATCGCCATCCAGCCGGCGTCGACGATCACCCAGCCCTTCTCGGGCTGATGGCCGATCACCGTCGTCAGCACCGACAGCGCCACATCCTCGGGCGTGCAGACGCCGATGTTGGCCATCACCAGGTCGAAGAAAACATAGACGCCGGCCCGCACCTCGGTGACACCGTCGAGGCGCTCGGCCGACAGCGCCGTCGGCGTGGAACCGACGCTCACCTCCGGACAGGAGAGGCCTGAAGCCCGCAGACGCTCGGCCGCACGCACGGAGAGGCGGCGCTCCTGCTCGGCGAGCTGGCGCAGCGCTTCGGGGGTGTTGAGGTCGTAGGAGCTGCCGGCATGGGTGAGCACGCCCTTCAGCTTCGCGCCTCCCTCATGCAGCACGCGGCCGATCTCGATCAGCACCGCGTCCTCGGGCTGCACGCCGGAGCGATGTCCGTCGGAATCAATTTCGATCATCACCTCGAAGGGATGCCCCTTGGCGACCACCGCCTGGGCCGCTGCAACCGAGTCCACCAGCAGCGTCAGCGCACAGCCGCGGCGACAAAGCGCCAGGGCACGGTCGAGCTTGTCGGGCGAGATGCAGACGGCATAGAGGATGTCGGCAAAACCCGCAGCGAAGAACTGCTCGGCCTCCTTCAGGGTCGAGACGGTGATGCCGGCAGCGCCCGCCGCCTGCTGCCGGCGCGCGACTTCTATGCATTTCGATGTCTTAACATGGGGGCGCAGGCGCACGCCCAAGGCCGTCATGCGCGCTTGCAGGCGGGCGATGTTGTTCGCCATGCGCGTCTCGTCGATCAGCGCGGCCGGGGTTTCGATGTCCATCAACTTCACGGCGGGTGTCCTTCGAGCCAGGGCAGCAGATCGTCGAGCGTCGGTCGTTCCAGGCTAGCCGCCGGCGCGCCGTCGGGGCGCGCAAGGCCGACCCTGTTGTGCCAGTAGGTGCGGAGGCCGACGGCCGACGTGCCGAAAAGATCATAGCCCGAGCCCGCGACGAATGCAGCGTCTCCCGGCTCGACGCCGAGCTTTGCGAGCGCCAAGCGATAGGGCCGCAGGTCGGGTTTGTAGAAGCCCGCCTCCTCGGCCGTGACGAGGCAATCCCAGCGCGTATTCAAGCGTGCTGCCGCCTGTGCCCCCAGCCGAACCGAGCAGTTGGTCACCACGGCAAGCTTCGTCCGGCCCCGCAGTGCATCGAGCGCGGCCTGCGCGCCGCTCCATACCGGCAGTTCTAGCCATCGCGCTTCCAGCGCCCCAGCGGCGGTCGCAGGGAGGCCGGTCGCGCCGGCGGCCACGCGCACGAGATCCTCATAGGGCAGGTAAGAGCCGCAGCCGTAGGTCAGCCGCAGATATTCGGCGCGCCAGGCGCGGCCCGCGGCCTCGGAGCCAGCCACGCTGTTCCACAACGTCCAGGAATCGAGCAGCGCCGTCAGCAGGTCGAACAGCACGGCCTTGGGGAGGGCAGTTCCCGTCATGGCGCCGAGCGTAACAGAGCGCCTGCGAGGTCGGCAGCGCGTCGCTGGGTGATCCACTTCTGCCACTTGGCGCGCAGCGCGGCCGGACGCTCGGGGTAGCGCTCGTCGAGGAACTCGACCGTTTCCACGCGATCCGTCCGGAAGGTCCGGAAATCCTTCCGCAACTCGCACCAGGCACCCAGCAGGCGCACCGTCTGGAAATAGCCGATCACCACTGGCCACACCGTCCGCTGGCTGCGGCGCTCCCGCTCGTCGCGATAGGCGAGGGCGATCTTGCGGCCGGCATGGATGTGCGCCCGCGCCTTCACGAGGTCGAGCCCATCCGCGGGCACGTTCCAGGCCGGCGGCGCCCGCGAGGCCGGCTCCATGACGTAGGGGCGCAGCCGCTCAGGAACGGTGGCGGCGATCTTGGCGATCAGGTCCTCCGCCGCGCGTGCCAGCACCGGAT
>JAUXST010000295.1 GCA_030679805.1 Reyranella sp.
GCGGCCTTGCCGGCGTCGCTGCCGTGGCGCGCCCGGCGCCGGCGCAGCCACGTCACGGACAGGAGCGCGATCGCGATCACGGCAAAGGAGACGCCCGTCGTCACCGTGCCGAGCGCGTAGAGCACCGGGGTCGTCACGTTCGTGGTCATACCGTAGATCTCCAGCGGCAGGGTGTTGAAGGTACCGGCGGTGTAGAGACTGCGGGCGAATTCGTCATAGGACAGCGTGAAGCCGAACAGGCCGACACCGATCAGGCTGGGCAGCAGGATGGGCACGACCACGTGCCGGATCGTCTGCCACGATGTAGCGCCGAGATCGCGCGCAGCTTCCTCGTAGCGCCGGTCAAAGCGGTTGAAGACCGCGAACATGATCAGGAGCCCAAATGGCAGCGTCCAGGTGAGGTGGGCGCCGAACGCAGATGTGTACCAGGTGGGATCCCAGCCGAGCACGCGGAACAGCAGGCCAATGCCCAGGCTGATCAGGATCGAGGGTACGATCAGGCTGGCGATGGCGAGATAGAAGATGACGCCGGAGCCCAGGAAGCGCGTGCGAAACGCGAGGCCTGCGGAAAACGAGGCGATGACCGTTACCACCATGGTCGCCGCCCCCAGGATCATCGAGCGCTGGAACGAGCCCGCGAAGTCGCCGACCATCTGCTTCTCGAACAGGTTCTTGAACCAGTGCACCGACACGCCGTTCATCGGGAAGGTGAGCCCGCCTGACGGCCCCTGGAATGACAGGATGAGGATGGTGAGCGTCGGCCCATAGAGGAACAGCACGAACAGGCAGAAGAAGGCGCCGAGGAACCAGAAGGCAGGACCGCGCTTGCCGTGCTGCACGTCACAGTTCCTTGCGGATGTCGACCATGCGCATCATGGCCGCGACGATCAGCAGGACGACCAGCAGCAGCACCACGGCGTTGGCGGCCGCCGCGGGATACTGCAGCAACGACATGGCGTTTGCCATCATCAGGCCGACCGAGGCGCTCAACCCGCCGCTCATCATGCGCACGGTGACGAAGTCGCCCATGACGATGGTGACGATGAAAATCGAGCCGATGGCAATGCCGGGCTTGCACAGTGGCAGGATGACGTTCCACAGGGTCTGCCAGCCCGACGCGCCGGCATCGCGCGCCGCCTCGAGCAGGCTGCGATCAATGCGCATCATCGAGTTGAAGATCGGCACCACCATGAACAGCGTGTAGAGGTGGACGTAGGCCAGCACGACCGCGAAGTCCGAGTAGAGCAGGAACTCCAGCGGCTGCTGGATCAACCCCATGTTCATCAGCGTCGTGTTGGCGAGGCCGTTGCGCCCGAGGAACGGGATCCACGAGATCATGCGGATGACGTTGGAGGTCCAGAACGGGATGGTGCAGATCAGGAACAGCACGGTCTGCATCGTCGGCGAGCGCACGTAGAACGCCACGAAATAGGCGACGGTGAAACCGATGACGAGTGTCAGAGCCCAAGTGATGATGGCGAACTGAATCGTCTGCTGGTAGGTCCGCCAGGTGACCGGCGAGAGCAGCAACTCCTCGTAGTTTTGCAGCAGGAACGCCGGAATGATCTGCGTCGTGTTGTAGTCGAAGAAGCTCACCACCACGATCGTGGCGATCGGCACGACGAGAAAGAGCAGGAACACCAACGCCAGGGGTGCCACCTGCAGGTAGGTGATCCAGGCCTTGAAGCGGTTCATCTCTTCATGCCCGGCAAGCGACGCTCGCCACCTCCACGACCCGCGGAGGTCGGGAGTCCGCCAGAACCACCTCCAAGCCTTTGTTCTTCCTGATCTTTCGCATCGCACCCGGCATCATCTCGTGCCCGGAAAACCCGGGCGTGAGAAAATTCGATTTCCCCGCGCCACAAGCCACCGCCGGCAACGATGCCGGCGTGCGCCACGAAGAAGACGGAAAGATCATGACATCTCCTCGGCAGGATTTATAGGAAAAGGACGTTTTCCTGTCAAGGGCGCTGAGAGAAATCGAACCCGGCACCTGCCCGTCCGCGCCTGGCCATCTCCCGGACACACCTGCGAAGGCATGCCCGGGGAATGGGCCGAGAGGTGCGCCTCCGCCGACGACGGCGGCAAGCTTTGATCAGGCGGCGATGAACTGGTTCCACTTCTGAACCATGTAGCGGTCCTCATCCATCACGGCATTCCAGCAGGCAACGGCGCCCATGCGGTCGTAGAACGAGCCGCCGTCGCGCACCGCGCCCTTCTTTTCCACGACCACGCCCTGCGGGTTCTTGATGTCGCCCTGGGCGGGCTTGCCTTCCATCCAGAAGCCCCACTCGTCGGCGCTCATGTTGGCCTTGGCCGTGTCGAGCACCGCCGAGTAGTAGCCCTGGCGATTGAGGAAGGCGCCGACCCAGCCCGACAGGTACCAGTTGATGTACTCGTAGGCGGCGTCGAGCTGCGCGCCCTGCAGATGCTTGGCGAGCGACAGCCCGCCGCCCCAGGCGCGGTAGCCTTCCTTGAGCGGCTGGTAGACGCAGGGCACGCCCTTGGCGCGCACCGCGGACACCGCCGGCGACCACATCGACTGGATCACGACCTCACCCGAGGTCATGAGGTTCACCGACTCATCGAAGGTCTTCCAGAAGGCGCGGAACTGGCCCTCCTTTTTGGTCTTGATCAGGAAATCGATGGTCTTGTCGATCTCCGCCTTGGTCATGTTGCCCTTGTCGCCGTACTTCACGATGCCAGCCGACTCGCAGATCATCGCGGCATCCATGATGCCGATCGACGGGATGTTCAGGATCGAGGTCTTTCCCTTGAACTTCGGATCGAGGATGTCCTTCCAGTTCTCGATCTTGCGGCCAACCAGGTCGGGGCGGATGCCCAGCGTGTCGGCGTTGTAGATCGTGGGAATCATCGTGAACCAGCCGGTCTGGCCCTTGGCGAACTTGGTCGATCCCGGCCCTTCGACGAAGCTCACCGTGTTCGGCGCCGTGCCCTGGGCGATGACGCTGTCGGGCTTCAGCTTGCCGGTGGTGAAGATCGGCACGATCTTGTCGAAGTACTTGATCTTCTTGACGTCCATCGCCTGCAGCGTGTTCGCCGGGAAGACCTTCTTGCACATCCAGTATTCGATATCGCCGACGTCGAACGAGTTCGGCTGCGTCACCACGCGCTGCACGACGGCATCCGAATCGAGTGCCGTCATCTGCAGTGTGAAGCCGAGGTCGGCTTTGCACTTCTCGGCGATCTCGTTGATGTTCGACACGCCCGTACCGCACTGGCGCAGCACGATGTTCTTGGTGTTCTGCGCCCAGATCACGGGGAAGCCGGTGATCGCCCCGCTTCCCAGCGCCGCGCCGGCTGCACCCGCCGCGCCCTTCAGCATCCTGCGGCGGCCAACTCCGAACCTGGTGCCGCCAGTCGACTTGCGAGCCATCTCGATTTCCTCCTTCAGTCAGTGACGGCGCGGGGCCGCCTCCCCTCAATGCCCGAGGACATGCACGTCTTCGGGCCTCCACGACAGAACCACGGGTTGGCCGGGCGCCACGGGCGACGCGTCGAAGCGCGCCTCCGATACGACGGCCGAAAGAGTTTCCAGCCCGGCCACGTCGATGCCAACCTGCACGGTCGCGCCGAGATATTCGACCGACCGCGCCACGCCGGATAGCGACGAGACGCCGATCTCGCCCGAGGTGCCGGCCTGCACCGTCATGCGGTCGGCCCGGATGGCGACCAGCGAACCGCCACCCCCTCCCGGCATTGCAGGCGCGCGCGCG